>CAZYNO010000118.1:0-5887 GCA_964648845.1 uncultured Bacteroides sp. | reverse complement strand
AATCTGTTTGCTGCGCAGATTTTCGGGCACGTCGCCGCGCACTATACGTTGTGCCAAGCCCTCGGCGATAGCGGTTTTACCGGTACCCGGCTCACCGATAAGCATCGGGTTGTTTTTGGTGCGTCGACTCAAAATTTGCAGCACTCGACGTATCTCCTCATCGCGGCCGATAACCGGGTCGGGTTTGCCGGCACGAGCACGCTCGTTGAGGTTGATGGCATATTTCGACAGTGCGTTGTATGTGTCTTCAGCACTTTGGTCTGTGGCTTTTTTGCCTTTACGCAATTCGGCGATTGCGGCTTTAAGGTCGTCGGCGGTCAGACCGTTGTCTTTCAAAATTGTTGAAGCCGACGAGTTGACTTCGAATATTGCCATGAGCAATGTTTCGAGAGTCACATATTCGTCGCCGTTGCTTTTTGAGATGTCGAGTGCTTTTTGCAGCACATCGTTGCTCTCGCGGCTGAGATATGGTTCGGCACCCGACACTTTGGGAGCCGAGGCGATGGCGCGGTCAACTTGTGCGGAGAGTTGGTTGATGTTGGCACCAATCTTTTGTACAATAAACTTAACGAGCGCATCGCCTTCGCTCATCACGCCTTTTAACAGGTGCACCGGCTCTATGGCTTGGCTGCCTGCGTCGCGGGTGATTTGCACGGCCTTTTGTATGGCCTCTTGCGACTTGATGGTGAAATTGTTAAAGTTCATAGTGTATGTTGTTTTTGTTTTTATTCGTTGTTTAACATTGCGCCGCGCACTAAGGTTTTGGCGTTCGTAGAGAAAATGCACAAAACTCGTGCCAAATAAAGCAAACACTCTGATAATCAGCGTGCATGTATCTGACATGTGGTGACAAATTTGTCACTTTCGGTCATGAAAGTGTCGGTTTTTGCTAACTTTATATTGCAATTTTCAAGCTATAATGCTTATATTTGCGGCAATGAAACATTCTGCCGCTTTAATACTGTCAATTTCGTGCGCCATCGCCGCCAATGCCTCCGATTTGCGCCAAACTATGTCGCTCGCCGGCGACTGGCACATGCGCTACAACACGCTTGTGCGCGACATCACTTTGCCCGGCACCACCGAGACCAACAAGGTGGGCAACGTGTCGATAAATCCGTTTGAAACAACTCACCTCTCGCGCATACGTGCTATTGAGGCGCAGGTGGAGTATAGCCGCGACGTGGTTATTCCAAAGAGCTGGCGCAAAAAGATTATCACTCTCAAACTTGAACGCACCAAGCCCACGCGCGTCTGCGTTGACGGCCGCGAGGTTGGCTCGAGCACCAACATATCCACTTCGCAAATATTTGATCTCACCGAGGCGCTGACTGTGGGCACTCACACATTGTCAATCACTGTCGACAATACGCGCAATGCCGTGCCGCATCAGATTGTGGAAAGTTCGCATGCCTACAGCGACGACACGCAAACCAACTGGAACGGCATTATAGGCGAGATATCGCTCACGGCAACCGATGCCGTGCATGTCACTTCGCTGCGCGCAGATGCCGACTCTATATATGTGTCTACGTCGGCTCAGTGCATGGTGTCGCTGTCGGTCGACGGCAATCCCGTCGGTGCGGTGAATGTTGCAGGCAGCGCAGCCGTGGCATACGACAGCAGCGACTTGCAACGCTGGAGCGAGTTTAATCCGGCTCTGCATACCCTTAAAGCAGTGATTAAAGATAAAGATGACTATCAGCAAACCTTCGGCTTGTGCGACTTTAAAACCGACGGCACTCACTTCACCGTAAACGGCCGCAAGGCTTTCTTGCGCGGCAAACACGACGCTTGTGTCTTCCCAAAGACCGCCCACACGCCGATGGATGTTGCCGAGTGGCAGCGCTATTTCTCAATCTGCAAGGACTATGGCATAAATCATGTGCGCTTCCACTCGTGGTGTCCGCCCGAGGCTGCCTTTGTTGCCGCCGACTCGCTGGGCGTGTATCTGCAGCCGGAGCTGCCGTTTTGGGGCGACTTTAATGCCGACGACGAGGCGCTGATGCAATTTCTGCACACCGAGGGCGAGAATATAGTGCGTGCCTATTCGCACCACCCGTCGTTTGTCATGATGGCTCTCGGCAACGAGCTGTGGGGCAGCATAGAGCGTATGGAGCAGTTTGTGAAAGATTTCCGCAAGATAAACCCCGATATTCTCTACACCTTCGGTTCCAACTATTATCTTGGCTATAAAGGTGCCAATTCGGCGATGGATTATTTCACCACTTGTCGCAACGGCGGCGAAGGGTGGGGCGAATACAACACTCACACTCGCGGCTCGTTCTCGTTCTGCGACGCCTACGACGGCGGCATCATCAACCACTTCGCGCCAAACAGCGCTATGACTCTTTCGTCGGGCGTAGCCGGATGCAATATGCCTGTCATTAGCCACGAAACAGGACAATTCCAAACTTATCCCGACTATGCCGAGATAACGAAATATAACGGCGGCGTTTTGCGCCCGTACAATTTAGAGGTGTTCAAGCAGCGTCTCAAAGACGCCGGAATGTTGCAGCTTGCCACCGACTTTCACCGCGCCTCGGGCTTGTGGTCGGTGCAGTTGTATAAAGCCGATATCGAGCTCGATTTGCGCACGCGCAACCTTGCAGGATACCAGCTGCTTGACCTCCAGGATTACCCCGGTCAGGGCTCGGCATACGTGGGTATTCTCGATGCTTTCATGGATAGCAAAGGCATCACCACGTCGCAAGAGTGGCGTCAGTGGTCGTCGCCTGTGGTGCCGCTGCTGTCGGTGCCCAAATTCTGCTATGCCAACAATGAGCACATCGTGGGCGAGATATTGCTCTCAAATTATGGCGACAAACCGCTCAACGGAAAAGACCTGACGCTATATTTCGGCCGCTTGGCAGCAAAATACTGCATAGACGGTGACAGCATAGGCTTGACGAAAGTCAGCGATATTGACATCAACCTATCGTCAATCACACGTCCGCAAAAGCTCGACCTATCTATAAATATTGAGGGCACCGACTACCGCAATTCTTACCCCCTGTGGGTGTATCCGTCGCAATGCGAGCTCAATACTTCGGGCTTGGTCATTGCCACGCAGCTCACGCCTACGGTTGCCGAGCAGCTCAGCAACGGCGCATCCGTCTTGCTCATGCCCGACTCAACTCAATACGTCGACAACACCGTCGGCGGCTTGTTCACCACCGACTACTGGAATTATCGCATGTTTAAAACCATCTGCGAGAACAATCACAAAGCAGTGTCGCCCGGCACTTTAGGCCTGCTCACCAGTCCCGAGCATCCTATTTTCAAGTCATTCCCCACCGACATGCACACCTCGTGGCAGTGGTTTGAGGTGATAAAGCACAGCCGTCCGATGATACTCGACGGCTTCGACAAAGATTATCTGCCCACGGTTCAAGTGATAGACAATATTGAGCGCAATCACAAACTCGGGTTGATATTTGAATTTGCCGTCGACCGTGGCAAATTGCTCGTGGTGATGTCGCCGCTTAACAGCCTGTTGCAACACATCGAAGTGCGCTGGCTCTACAAGAGTATTCTTGACTATATGCACTCGCCCGATTTCAACCCTTCGCACGCTGTTTCGTTTGAGCAACTTGCCAAAACTCTCAACACTGCAGCAGCGTCGCAAAACATCTCAACGCTCAATAATATTTCGTACTGAAATTGTAATAATAAATTATTTTTGATTTTGCAAAGTTTTCCAAAACAAAATATTAAAAATCAGTAAATCAAGAATATAACACTTTTTAACGCGACAAAAGTTTTCCAAAACGAAAATTTTGTCGCATTTTTACGTTAAAAAAGTTGCACGCAAAAAATATATCGCGTAACTTTGTTGCTGTTGAAAAAATACCATCTGTAAACTAAATTTTCACTAACTCAATGATACAAACAATTATAAAACGTGACGGTCGCGTTGTGGGCTTCAACGAAGAGAAAATCAAGGCGGCAATTCGCAAAGCTATGCTCCAAACCGAGCTTGGCGAAGACGAAACACTTATTAATAAAATAACAGATCGCATCTCAATCTCGGGCAAAGAGCAGATGTCGGTCGAAGAGATACAAGACCGCGTCGAAGTGGAGCTCATGAAGAGCCCACGCAAAGAGGTGGCCAAACGATATATTGCTTATCGCGACCAGCGCAACATCGCTCGTCGTGCCAAAACTCGCGACATTTTCCTCGAAATCATCGAGGCAAAAAACAACGATATCACTCGCGAGAATGCCAACATGAATACCGACTCTCCCGCCGGTATGATGATGAAATTTGCCAGCGAGACTACCAAACCCTTTGTCGACGACTATCTTCTCACCGAAGAAGCTCGTGAGGCCGTGCGCAACGGATACCTCCACATCCACGACAAAGACTACTATCCCACAAAAAGTCTCACCTGTGTGCAGCACCCCCTCGACCGCATCCTCAAACACGGATTTGTTGCCGGCCACGGCGAGTCGCGTCCCGCAAAACGCATCGAGACAGCCAGCATCATTGCTTGCATCTCGCTCGAAACTGCACAAAACGAAATGCACGGAGGCCAGGCAATCCCCGCATTCGACTTCTATCTTGCCCCCTATGTGCGCTCATCGTTCATTGAAGAAGTGAAAAACGTAGAGCAAATGACAGGCGCCGACCTCGCTCACCTCTACAATGCCCCCATTAAAGACTATATCAACAAAGATCTCGACGGCCTCACCGGCGACGACCGCGCCCTGCAGCATGCCATCAACCGCACTGTAAGCCGCGTGCACCAAGCCATGGAGGCATTCATCCACAATATGAATACCATCCACTCGCGCGGTGGCAACCAGGTGGTATTCAGCTCAATAAACTATGGCACCGACACTTCGGCTGAAGGTCGCTGCATCATCCGCGAGTTGCTCAACAGCACTTACGAAGGCGTGGGCAACGGCGCCACTGCCATCTTCCCCATCCAAATCTGGAAGAAAAAACGCGGCGTAAGCTACCTGCCCGAAGACCCCAACTACGACCTCTACAAACTCGCTTGCAAAGTCACTGCACGTCGTTTCTTCCCCAACTTCGTCAACCTCGACGCTCCCTTCAATCAACACGAAAAATGGCATGCTGACGACCCAGAGCGCTACAAATACGAAATCGCTACAATGGGTTGCCGCACACGTGTGTTCGAAAACCGTTACGGCGAAAAAACATCTGTTGGCCGTGGCAACCTCAGCTTCTCAACCATCAACATTGTGCGCATTGCCATTGAGTGCATGAGCATAAAAGACCAAGAAGAGCGCGTGCGTCGCTTCTTCGACAAACTCGATGATGTGCTCGACATCACAGCTCGCCAGCTCAACGACCGATACGACTTCCAAAAGACAGCCCTCGCCAAGCAGTTCCCCCTCGTGATGTCTAAACTGTGGAACGGCGCCAACAAACTCCAACCCAACGACACAATCGAGAGCGTGATAAACCAAGGCACACTCGGCATCGGCTTCATCGGCCTCGCCGAATGTCTCATAGCTCTCACCGGCAAACACCACGGCGAGAGCGACGAGGCTCAAGCTCTCGGCCTCAAGATTGTGAGCCACATGCGCTCGCGTGCCAACGAATATTGCGAGAAATACGGCCACAACTTCTCGGTGCTCGCCACTCCCGCCGAAGGTCTTTCAGGCAAATTCACAGTTAAAGACCGCAAAACTTTCGGCATCATCCCCGGCGTGACCGATAAGGTTTACTACACCAACTCAAACCACGTGCCCGTTTACTACCACTGCTCACCCCGCCACAAAGCAAAAATCGAGGCTCCCTACCACGAGCTCACCCGAGGCGGACACATATTCTACGTCGAAATTGACGGCGACGCCACTCACAATCCCCAAGCTATTGCCGACATCGTAGACCTCATGGACAAATACAACATCG
>CAZYNO010000117.1:0-5905 GCA_964648845.1 uncultured Bacteroides sp. | reverse complement strand
TATAAAAAAGCCCTTGCCGATGCCGACAAGAGCTCTATGATTTACGTTGGTGGCAGCACCTTTGTGGTGGCCGACTTCCTCGGTTTTATCGCACAGCAATAACTTCGATTTCTACCAAAGCATTCTTGGGCAGTGTCTTCACTGCCACGGCAGAGCGTGCGGGGTAGGGTGCTGCAAAGTTTTCGGCGTATACCGCATTCATTGCTGCAAAGTCGCCCATGTCTGCCAAAAATACTGTAGTCTTCACAACATTGTCGAGCGACAATCCTGCCTCGGCAAGTATTGCTTTTACGTTTGCCAACGATTGCGCTGTTTGTGCTGTGATGCCTTCGGGCATTTCGCCGGTGGCGGGATTTATGGGAAGTTGACCTGATGCATATACAAATGCGCCGGCATCAATAGCCTGGCTGTAAGGACCGATAGCACCGGGTGCTGCTGTTGTTGCAATTGCTTTTTTCATTGTGATGTGTTTAATTGGGTAATAATTCTATTATAATACTTCAATTTTGAGGTCTTTGATGAGTGTCGACGCTGCTACCTTGTTTGCCGCGTCGTTTGTCGTATCCACTATATTGATGGCCTCGCCGAATTGCTCGGCAAAGTCGGGAATAAAGTCGGAGCATCCGCTGCTGTCAAGCCGCTTCGATAGCTCCTCGAGCGTTATTTTCGACGGCTCGAGTGCCGGCTGAAATCCGTAGGTCTCTTTCTTTTCGTCGGTAACCACGCGCACTATAATGCCTGCGCGCACAAGGTCGTCAATGATATCTGTGGTCAGTCTCGGCGGTATGCCATAGCCCTCGGTAATTTCAATGGCTGTGAGAGCCGGCTTTTGGCCGACAAAACGCTGCACTATCACTGCAGCTATGGCAACAGTCACTTTGCGGCGATAATTGCTCGAGATGTCGCTCACTTGCGACGACATGGCATATAAAAATATGTTTTGCGACGAGTAGCACACCAATGCACCACACAGGCACACCATCCATGTGAGCTGTATCCACAATAGCAATAACGGCAAAAATGCAAAACTACCGTATATTGCGTTATATTTCGTAACATACACTTGTCCGGTCACAAACAGCCATTGCAGCACTCTGAAGCCGGTGCCCGATATCACTCCGGCTATCAGCGCATTCTTTATCTTTACTTTGGTGTTGGGAATGAGTATGAACATTGCGGCAAAAAACAGCCATGTGAATATCCATCCCGCCAATTGAAAGCATAACTTTATCAGCGGTGTCATAAACTCAAACTCAAACGCCTGCTGCAATGTCGACGAAAGAAATATTGATATGCCGCTGCTGCATATCAACAGCACAGGCAATATAAGCAACATTGATGTGTAGTCGGTGATTTTGCGCCAAAAACTGCGCCCTTGCTTCACACCCCACACAAGGTTGAATGTTGCCTCGATGTTGCTCAGCAATGATATCAATGTCCACAGCAAAAACACAAGGCCTACGCCCACAAACACTCCTTCTGACGACTGATTGAGATAGGAGTCGACAAATGTCATTGCGTGGCTGACTGTATCGTTCTGCGCCGGAAACATGGCAAACAATTCATCTTGCAGCATAGATTGGAACCCAAAGCCGCGACCTATGGCAAATATCATTGCCAACGCCGGCACTAATGCCAACGTTGTGCGGTAGGTCATTGCACATGCTTGCGACTGCAATCCGGTGTCGGTAAATGATTTATACGACAAATTGAGCGTCTTGATGAGGTTCACCCACCATGTTTGGCGTGTGTCGCTCCACACGCCGTCTATGCAATAGTCCCAAACGCGCAACGCCAAGTCTTTTGCCTTGTCGACGTAGAGCGCCAATCCGCGTTTTTCTTTCGTTTTTGTTCGTCTGCTCATGTTCGGATGATTATAATACTACAAACTTACAACTTTTTTCACTTAATTGCAATTATGTCTTTAGCAAATAGTGTTGTACTGTCGTTGTAGAAGGCCTTAAACGAGCCCTCCGACGCGTGTCCTTTGTAGGGCGCATAGAAGTGCTCGGGCTTGTTGTGAGCATTGCGCCACACCACGGTATAGCTCACTGCCGGCGATGCCTTGAGCAATGGCAAGAATATAGATGTGTACCAGTCGCTGATTGCAACAGACTCTAATCCGGTCTCGGTGAGTGCCGGAATTTTATTGTGCTTTGTCGCAAGGTCGGTCACTATCTTTAATCCGTTGGTCACTGCTTTGCGATATGTTTCCGTGCCGTCGCTGCCGTTAAAGTGATATATATCAATGCCGAGTATGTCAACATATTCATCGCCGGGATAGCGCTCCATATATTGCTCCTCGCTGCTGACTCTGTCGGGCGAATAAGCCCACAACACATTGCTCACACCGTCGGCATCAAACACTCGGCGCATCTCGTGCCATAAAAATTTATAGTCTTCGACCGAGCTAAAGTCCTTGCCCCACCAAAACCAGCTGCCGGTGTGCTCGTGCCACGGACGGAATATCACGCCGATTTTGTTGCCCTGTGCATCGGTCAGCGAGTTGAAAAATGCAGCAACATTGTGCAGCTGTTGGCGATAGCGCTCGGTGGCTGCGGCTTCGGTGGCAATTTTGTGCACTACGAGCGAGTCGCTGAGGTCCCAACTGTCGCCTCCGTTCACTGCATTGCGCAAGTGCCAGCTGAAAGTGTTTATGCCACCGCGTGCATCTTGAGCCACCACCTCGCGACGCATACGCTCAAAAGGCACACCGTCAAGATTTAGGCTGTCTCCAAGCTCCATGCCGCCAAGGTCCCAACTCATCACTGCCGGGTAGTCTCCAACTATTTCAAGTATATCCGAGCGGCCCTCGTCGCCAACCCATGTGTGTCCGTACACCGGATCATCGTGATGGCCAAACATCACTTTGTGCGAATTTAGAGCGTACTCAAGTTTGTTGTGCAACTTTGCCGTTGCGCTTGTCGGCGCTTTGCCGGCACCGCACGATGTCATAATCATAGATCCTGCTAATAATGTGACAAATAACAATTTATTCATTTTTCAGAGAGATAATTTAATCATTCTTCGCAAAGTTAGCAATTTTGCTATAAATTTAACTTGCAAATGCTAAAAAAATAATTTAACTTTGTGGCATATACATAACCACAAAACATTAATATCAAGTATGTGTGTTATTGCATTTCTCTGCTAAACTTAAAAATAATACATAAAATAACTAATAACTAATTAAGTTTATGAAAAAGTTGATATTTATTGGCGCTGCCGCCACTCTTGTGGCTGCTGCTGCAAGTGCCGATACTGTTATCACTGATTGGCAGAGCTCGTCGGTAACGGTTAAACTGCCGTTTATGAACGACTCTATTAATCCCAAAGGCGAGAAGTATAAGCCTACTAACTTGCTGAGTTCTAAGATGGCTAAGGTGGAGCGTAAGCACACTGTTGTGAGCCCCGACACTGCGGGCGTCATCACTCTCAAAGAGGCTTCGCAGGACGGTCTGTTGCACGTGCTGCAAACCGACATCCGCGCACAGCGTTTCGCTAAAGGCCAAATCAAAGTCTCTTCGCAAGCACCATTCGCCGTATTGCTCGACGATAACGAGCTCACCAAAAAAGAAAGTGTGGAGCGCGACTCACTGTCGCAGGCTTCAGAGCGCATGGCTGCCCTTAAACTTGAGCCGGAGCGCGACTACACTCTCACCGTGCGCGTGCTCTCGCAGGCTACCGACTCGGTAGCTCCGACTGTCTCGGTTGAATATGTGCCCGACAAAGGCTTCGAGGATATCGAACTCTATTCGGGTGCTAACCTCAAACATCGTTTCGCCCTCGACGACTCTGAATATGGCAACCGCATCGACCGCGTGTCTGTTAGCCCCGACGGCAAATACTTGCTCACTCGCAGCTACGACTATGTTGACGCTCGCCACAATCACTACTACGCCACAATCACCGACCTCAAAACCGGAAAGGTTATCAACGAAAATATCGACACTCGCTCAGCCTGGATGCCAACCGGCAGCACTCTGTATTTCACAAGCAAAAACAGAGACGGCGAAGACATCTACTTCGTAGACCCCCGCACCGGCAAACAAACTCTGGCTTATTGCTCTGTGCCGGCGCACGACTTCACATGGAGTCCCGACGGCAAATACTTCATCTACGACAAGAGCGACGAAGGCATCAAAGAACAAGGCCCGTTGCGCCGATATGCTTCCCCTGAAGACCGCATCCCCGGCACACGCACTCGCTCATGGCTCATGAAGTATGACCCTGAGACAGGCCTTAGCCAACAACTCACCTTTGGCAACCACTCGACTATGCTCAACGATATCAGCGCCGACGGCACAAAAATCCTTGTGTCAACCGACAGCGAAATATCTACGGTGCGTCCCTTCGTGAAAAGCGCTATTTACGAGCTCGACCTCAACACCATGAAAGCTGACACAATCGTTGCTGCAGGCCCCAAATTCATCAATAGCGCAATGTATTCGCCCGACGAAAAGCAAATTTTGCTCACCGGCTCGGCTGCTGCTTTCAACAAAATCGGCCAGAAAACAGGCAAAGAACCCATTGCCAACGACTACGACATCCAGATGTTTATACTCGACCGTGCAACCGGAAATGTTGAAGCCATCACTCGCGATTTTGACCCCTGCGTCGACAACTTTGTGACTTGGAACAAAACCGACGGCAAAATCTATTTCACCGCTCAAGACGGTTTCTACTTGCCGCTTTACACCTACACTCCCAAAACTCACAAGTTTGAAAAGCTCCCCATCAACGTTGAGGTGGTGCGCAGCGCTTCTGTTGCCGACTTCAACCCCAACGTCATTGCATACAACGGTCAAGGCTATGAGTATGCAAGCCGAGGCTACATCTTAGACCTCAAAACCAAAAAGAATACTTTGATTGCCGACCCGTCTGCTCCGCGCTTCGACGGCATCGAACTTGGCAAGGTAGAGCCATGGAAATTCACATCTTCCGACGGAACTGTCATAGACGGCAACATTATCTATCCACCGAGCTTCGACCCCAACAAAAAATATCCTGTCATAGTATATTATTATGGTGGCACTCTGCCAACTCAGCGCACTATCACTCACGCATACTCACCCCACCTCTTCGCTTCGCGCGACTATGTTGTGTATGTGCTCAACCCAAGCGGCACCACCGGCTACGGTCAGGAGTTCGCTGCTCGCCACGTGAATGCCTGGGGCGACTATACCGCCAACGATATCATCGAAGGCGTTAAGAAGTTTGCCGACGAGCATCCCTTTGTCAACAAAGACAAAATCGGTTGCATCGGTGCAAGTTATGGCGGCTTCATGACCGAGTATCTCCAAACTTTGACTCCCATATTTGCTGCTGCAGTTTCGCACGCCGGCATCTCTAACGTCACAAGCTACTGGGGAGAAGGCTATTGGGGCTACAGCTACAGCGCTGTCGCTGCTGCCGACTCTTATCCCTGGAATAACCCCGAGCTTTACACCAAACACGGCGCACTCTTCAATGCCGACAAAATCAACACTCCGTTGTTGCTGCTCCACGGCACTGCCGACACCAACGTGCCCATCGGCGAGAGCATCCAGCTCTTCAACGCCCTCAAAGTGCTCAACAAACCCGTTGAATTTATCAGCGTTGACGGCGAAAACCACTACATCCTCGACTATCCCAAACGCACGCTTTGGCAAAACACCATCATGGCTTGGTTCGCAAAATATCTGCAAGACAGCCCCCAATGGTGGAATGAGCTTTACCCCGATCGCAAAATGTAACAAATCATTGCAATAAACCAAGCAATAAAAAAGCTCGCCGATGTTTTCGACGAGCTTTTTTTATTGCTTTATAATCTATGATTACAATTGAGTTGCGGGGTCTAAGTTTGCAGCTTCGATATCTTTGAAATAGCGATAGGTTGAAACTTTGAGTTCGGCGCAAGCATCTT
>CAZYNO010000116.1:0-5908 GCA_964648845.1 uncultured Bacteroides sp. | reverse complement strand
GACCTTCTTTGAGTGTACCTGCGAAGGGAAGTTCTACTACTTCACCACCGTTGAGTACTACGGGGATGTTACCTGCTGCACGGAGTGCTTTGGTTGCTTTTTTGCCGAGGTCAACACGGGGTTGAGCTGCGAGTTGGAAAGTTTTCATTGTTTTTTTGTTTTTTTTGTTGTGTTACTAAAAATTAAGTTGTAGTTTTGCTCCTTAATTTCCCATCACACGAGGCGATGCTTTAAAAAGCGACTGCAAAGTTAGCAATTTTCTTGCTCATCTGCAACTATTTCTTCGTTATTTTCTTGTGCAACAGTGTTTTTTGCTGCCATTTTGCGTATTGTGGCATACATTATGCTCAAAATCAGTATCACGCAGATGGTATATCCGAGATGAAAATCCATCGGTATGATAAAATAAACTGCGTTGATAATCAATTGAATGACTGCGTAACACAGCGACACAATGCTGTGTCTTATGCCAAGATTATTTGCCAATAATTGGTATATGTGTTGGCGGTGTGGATGCATTATGTTTTCGCCGACAGTCAAGCGGTGTACCATTGTCGCTCCGGTGTCGAACAAGCACACTATCACCAGAATAATCAGGGTGGGGTCGAGTGTGGCATAAATCAAATTAGACAACATCCAAACTATTGATACGCCGATGGTTATTGAACCTACATCTCCGGCAAACAATTTTGTGCTCATATTGAGCACACCGAATATAGCCAGCGCAATTAGCAGCAATATCCCGAATTGCACGTACAATTGTGTGTCAGCCGGCTCAACAAGTGTGTATGCAAACGTAAGCGAAGCTATTGTCACCGCGGCTAATAGTGTCAATATGCCGTTAATGCCGTCTATAAAATTGTAGGCATTCGTGCATCCAACGCCGAAAAACAGCAATATCAGATACAAATCTATTGTGCCTATGCTGCAGTATTGCTTGAAAATCACCGCTATAACAGCTATTTGCAGCACTAAACGCGGCCGCGCGGGTAGGGGATGTATGTCGTCAACAAACGATGCTATGCCAAGCACAACAGCGCCGCCGAGCATCGTGAGCCACTCGGTTGATAACGCTTGCCAATTTATCACGGCAAAAGCGATAATTGCGGCAATAAAGATTATGCCGCCACCGGTTGGCGTAGGGCGCTTGTGCGACGACCGTTCTGTAACCGGAGCACCAAGTTGCAATCTCTTTGCAGCGCGCAAATAAACGTATTCAATAATAGCAAATAAAATAAAGCAAGAAAGATAAATCATAGGCTTATTTATAGATTTCGAGTAGTGTCTTTAGCGTTTCGATTACCGTTTGCGGCCTGTTTTCCGCAGGATAACCTTCAATGCATTGGTGATGTATATTCTCATTGTTCACATCGCGCAGCATTATTGTGCGCCATCCCATCATGTTGGGATGTGTGAAGTCTTTTTCGGGATTATCGCCCACGTAAACCATGCCGTTAACCGTTCCAACCAATTCGCGCATACGCTCATACGGGTAGCGGCTATGCTTATCGGTGTTCATTAATACGGTTGCCATGGTCAATTCCGGTTCTATAAAACGGTCTATTTGCAAGGCTGCTATCTTGTTTAGCTGTCCCAATGCACGGCCATCGGTGATTATGCCCAATTTGTGACCGCGTTTCTTTAGCTCGCCAAGCACGTACTCTGCATCAGCGTCAAGATGTATATTCGGTCTGTGGCTGCGATATGTTGCCAATTGATCGGCTATGCTCACCTGCACGCCTCGTTTGGCTGCCAATTCTTCAACCTTCTCAAATGCCTGAGTGGGGTCGACAACCATAATATTGTAAAGTTCATCGGGAGTGATGCCGCACGATGCTGCAAAATGCTCGGCTATGGTGTGATAGCCGCTGTCTCTATAATGTCGCTCTTTGTAGAGCGTGTCGTCCATATCAAAAACTATAGCATACATATCTATTCTGTTTTGTTATTAAGGTTGAACATGTCGCGAGCGCTGCATTCGGCTCTCACCAATTGATATTTGCCGCCGTCGGCCATGTAGATGCACGGCAAGTAGCGTATGAATAGCGGCGTGAGCGTCATTGTGTATGCTCCGACATTGCTGAAGATAAGTTTGTCGCCGACTTTTATGCGCGGTTGATTTGATAGTTTTGTTATCCTATCTTCCTCAATGCATGTGCAGCCGCACACAATTTGCTGCTCGATATTTTCTCGCGGCTCATTGTCGCCGGGAACAACACGACAAATATACAATTTTTTACGGAAAAACGGGTCAATATCGAGCCGAGAACCGTTTGTAGTTACAAAAATTGTCGTTTCATCCACTTGTTTCACGTCTATAGCTTCGGCAACAAACTGCACTGCGTTGTCGATAAGCGCTGTGCCGGGCTCAAGAATAATCTTTAGACTTTCAAGTCCGAATTTTTCGAGTGTGCCGTGTATTGCCTTCACATAATCCTCATAGCTCGGCTTGCCGGGAAGTGTGCCGTAAAATCCGCCGCCGATATCAAGATAGTCGAGCTGAAGACCGTATTTTTCGATAATTATTGCAGCATATCTCGTCACGTGACGATAATAATTCACTCGTCGAGCTTGTGTGGTGCGGTGCAGATGCAGTCCCGCCGGACGCACATGCGGCATGGATTGTATGCGCTGTATTGCCTCGGCAAATTCATCGGTCTCATCCGAAAAACCAAATCGGCTGTTGTCGTTATCGCGCACGGCATCTTTGCCCGACACATGCGACAAATTGATGTTCAGCCTCACTCCAACGCTATACGTGCGGTCTTTGGGCAATTCGTCAAGCCATTGCAGCTCGCGCTTGCATTCAATGTTCACCGTAGCTCCAGCGCATAGAGCCTCGATAAATGTTTCTTTGCTCTTCATAGGCCCGTTGTAGATTATATTTTCAGCCTCAAATCCGCATAGTCGGGCCAGTTGCCATTCGTCGTGGCTAACCACCTCGGCGCGACATCCTGCTTTGAGCATAGCACGCAAAACGGCAGGCATCGAGTTGGTCTTGACTGAATATCCTATATCGTGCTCGCCGAAACATGCTGCAAGAGCGGCTTTCAGCCCTTGCACCTGCTTGTGTATTGCCTCGGTGTTGATAATCCAACATGGCGTATGAAGTTCGTTGACCATTTATTTTGCTGCGATTGATTTTAGAGTGCAAACTTACAACAATTTTTTGACTAAATAGGGAGCAAAGGCAATTTTATGCCCCGCAAAAACGTTATATATTGCAAGTGTTTACCGACACTATAATTTGTTTACGAATTTTAGAATGAAATTTAACACCCTCATATCTTCGGTCTTCATCTTGACTACCACTGCGGCATCTGCTTATGCCGGCGTGAAAATTCATGGCAAGATTACCGACGAAAACAACGAGCCTCTCGAATTTGTCACCATTCAAATAGACGGCACAGCTATTGCAACTTCCAGTGGCATAGATGGCCTATATTCGCTGTCGGCGCCCGACTCCGACACTATCCGCGTAGTGTTCAAATGCATCGGATATCAAGAGTCAAAACGCCGTCTTGTCTCTGCTAAAGACGATGTGACTCTCAATGTGAAGATGGAGCCTGCTGCATACACTTTGCAGAGCATAAACGTCACTGAATACCAAAAGCAGACCAACACAATCCAAAAAATAGATAAAACCGACTACAAACTCGCTCCTGATGTTAACGGCGGCAGCGTTGAGAGCCTTATTTCAACAATGGCCGGCGTGACTCAAGGCAACGAGATGTCCTCGCAATATTCTGTGCGCGGCGGCACTTTCGATGAAAACTCGGTGTATATCAACGGCGTAGAAGTGTATCGCCCGCAACTCGTATCGTCAGGACAGCAGGAAGGTTTGTCTATCATCAACCCCGATATGGTTGGCTCTATCGGATTTTCTACCGGTGGCTTCTCCGCTCAATACGGCGACCGCATGTCGTCGGTGCTCGATATAACATACCGTGAGCCCGAGTCGTTTGAAGGCTCTGTGAACCTTAGCTTGCAAGGCGGCGGGCTCACCATCGGCTCTTCGTCAAAACGCTTCACTCAGCTACACGGCGTGCGCTACAAAAGCAACTCTTCGCTGTTAGGCTCTATGGAGGACAAGGGCGAATACGACCCTCGTTTCTTCGACTATCAAACTTTTATGACGCTCAAAATGAGCAGCAAGTTGAAAGCGTCGGTCTTAGGCAACATTTCGCTTAACAACTATAAATTTATCCCTGTCGACCGCGAAACAAACTTCGGCACATCAACCGATGCAAAGCAATTCAAAGTATATTTCGACGGCCAGGAAAAAGATAAATTCCAAACTTTCTTCGGCGCGGTAAACTTGACTTACAATCCAAGTAAATCAGCCGAATATACACTTCTCGCTTCGGGTTATCTCACAAACGAATTGGTGACCTACGACATCTCTGGCGAATATTGGCTCGATCAAGCCGGCACTTCAGGCTCAACTAGCAGCAGCGCTGTCGGCGGCGAACTTGGTGTGGGGCGCTACTACGAGCACTCTCGCAACCGTCTCAAAGCTTCGGTTATGTCTATCGCTCTTCGCGGCGCTAACGGCATCGGCGGCCACAACATAAATTACGGCATCACCTACAACCACGAGTCAATCAAAGATCGCACTCGCGAGTGGGAGCGCCGCGACTCTGCCGGATATTCTTTGCCGTTCGACCCCACAGCTTTGCGTGTGATATACAACCTAAACTCAAACAACGATATCTCATCAAACCGCTTGTCGGCATACGTGCAGGATACGTATAAACTTTCAACCTCTGCCGGATATTTCAATATTAACGGCGGCTTGCGCTTCTCTTATTGGGATTATAACAGCGAACTTCTTGTGAGCCCGCGCGTAAATGTAGGCTTTGTGCCTGATGCAGCTCCTCGTTGGGCATTTCGATTTGCTACAGGCCTTTACTATCAAGCACCGTTCTACAAGGAATATCGTCAAACTGTTGAAGACGAATACGGCAATTCTGTTATCAAACTCAATAGCGACATCAAGAGCCAGCGCAGCTATCAATTTATCCTCGGTTCTGACTACACTTTCCGCGCTTTCGACCGTCCGTTCAAACTCTCGGCTGAAGCCTACTACAAGATATTGAGCAACCTTATCCCTTACGAGATTGAAAACCTTAAAGTCGTTTATACAGGCGAAAATTCAACCTCAGGCTCAACAATGGGCTTGGATATGAAATTATACGGACAATTCGTGCCGGGCAACGACTCGTGGATAAGCTTCTCTTTGATGAATACGCGCGAAAACCTGAATGGCGTAACCGTGCCGCGCCCTACCGATCGTCGCTATAGCTTTGCTATGTATTTCACCGATTACTTCCCAAAATTCCCGAAACTAAAATTCAGCCTTCGCGGTATTTTCAACGACGGATTGCCAACAACAGCACCGCGCTCAAGCCGTGACAAGGGATACTTCCGCATGCCGGCATATAAACGTCTTGATGTTGGCTTGAGTTATGCATTGATATCTCCGCCCGACGACAATAGCAATTCACACCGTTTCATAAAAAGCATGTGGGTTGGCCTTGATTGCTTCAACCTTCTCGACATTTCAAACGTCAGCTCATACTATTGGGTGACCGATGTAAACAACATTCAATACGCCGTGCCAAACTATTTGACACGCCGTCAGCTGAATGTCCGTTTGTCGTTAGACTTTTAAAACAATCTTTCCGTCAGACTCTATCACAATTTGGTGCTCTTTATACAGGGCGCCAATTGTTTTTTTGAAGTCTTTCTTTGAGCAGTGCAGCAGTGCTTTGATGTCCTCCGGCGACGACTTATCTGTCACTGTGAGGGCATCCATACGCAACAAATCAATGATTGTCTCAGTGAGCGTGTTTATGCGTCCTGCCGTGCCCGGTGCTGTGAGCGTGAGGTCTATCTTGCCGTCTTC
>CAZYNO010000115.1:0-6107 GCA_964648845.1 uncultured Bacteroides sp. | reverse complement strand
CCTCGACCCACTGATTAAGAGTCAGTTGCTCTACCAACTGAGCTACGGAGTCATTTGCAATGTTTTCGCAATTGCGCTGCAAAGGTACGCAGTTTTTTTTGTTTTCACAAGCAAATCGCAACTTTTTTCGCGAAAACATTGCAAAATATTTGTCACAAATGGTGTTTTGCCATATAATTACGCACTATTTGATGAGCACTTTAGAGACGTGTGCGCCTGCGCAACGGATGTATATGCCGGGCACAAGATTGTCGGCAGCAATGCGCACGCCTTGCAGTGTGAAGTATTCGGCCTCGGCATCGCTATCGGCGGTTATGCTGTCAACTCCCGACGTTGTTTGTTTAGCGACAACGCTCAATGGTATGTCGTAGACAATGCCCTGGGTGATGTTTGTGGCGTTGGCATCAGCGAGATCGGTCCACGCATTTTGGAATATGACGCGAATGCGAGAATATCCGATAGTTGCGTCGGAAGGCACGGTGTAGGTCTTGCTGATGTTCATAACCTCATCGTAGTTGCCGTAAACGTTGTTTGTAGGTGGCTTATTGCCAATGCGTTCAACGAGGTCGAATGTGCCGTCGATATCCCAGTCGGCGAAGATGTAGGCGCAATTGTAGCGCATATCCTCGCGCACAACAGAGGTTGAACCGGCGCCGAGGCTGTTGGCCACCATCTGCAATGTGAACTCTTTTTCGAGAGCCACCTCAAAAGTCTTGTCGAGAAGGTTGAACAAACCGGGGTTAGAAGTCCAGGTGTATTCATCGCTAACGTCGCCCGACGAGATTGTGAGACTCGTGAGATAGTTGGCTGAATATGTGGCGCCCGACGGGGTGACGTAGGTTGCCGAAGTGGGTTCGGTTGGTTCTGTCGGTTCGGTTGGCTCGGTCGGTTCGGTTGGCTCGGTGGTATCGCCGCTCACAACCACGGGGATGTCGTAAACGCGGGCTTTCTCGAGGTTTGTTGAGTTAGCGCCGTCGTCGAGGTCTGTTTTGCGGTATTGCAGGATGATGCGTATGCGGCGAGTGCCGGCGGCAGCATCTTCGGGCACGGTGAGCGTGTTCTTCTTGCCCGCAGTGAGTTCGGTTTCGTTAGCCGAATAGCGGTATTCAACGTATGTAGAGTTGCCGGCAGTAGCAGCGAGTGTGAAGTCGTAGTCGCCGTCCCAGTCGGTATAGACATACATTTTAGAGTTGCTGGTGCTCTCTTGGCCGTTGAAATAATAGTCAACATCGAGGTCAAAGCTGCTGCCGGGAGCTACCTTGATTTGCGAGTCGAGAAGGTTGTAGAGGTCGGCGGGATGCTCGGTCCACGAGTAAGTGTAGTCGGTAGTGGCGCCTTGTGTTTCGATTTTTGTGAGATAAACCGTATCTGAGGCCTTACCGGTGGGGATTGTGTAGCCGTCTTCGCCCGTAGAACCGGAACCGGGGTCGGTGCCCGGATCGGGAGTGGTGGTGTCAGACGAGAGAGTAACACCAATTTCGCTCGACTCTGCTGTGTTGTTTGTGCCGTCGGTAGCATAGACAGTGTACGAGTAGTAAGCGCCTGCTCCACCGGTGAGGTTGGTGATATCTTTGCTGAGCACGTTGCCGACATAGAGGTTGTCGTAGCCCGACACCACTTCTTTGATTGTGCCGCTCACCACCTCAACATCGTCGAGAGCCAAAGCTGCGCCGCTGTCGTTGTCGGTGAATGTGAGGCGTGCCTGCTTGGCGCCTGCGGGGATTTTGTCTTTATTGGTGTAGACTTTGGTTGCGGGCGAGGTGCTTGACAGCGTGATAGTCTCGATTGTTGTCCAACTATCATTCACCAAACATTCAACAGCGAGGGTGCTTTTTGACGAGTTTACGCCGCGATACCAGAAGCTGAAGCGCGAAAGGTCGTTTGTGTATGTCGGTGTGGCAAGATATTCGCCGGTGTTGAGTTGATATGACGGAGAAGCCGAGCCGTAGTAGTCGGAAGTGTAATTTTGGTCGCTGTAGATGTTCCAGCGGTCAAAGCTGTATGTCCAGCCTGTAGGAACAGTTGTTGACCAAGTGTTTGTGCCTGCATCGGCAGTAGCTGTCACAGTGCCCGTGTCGTTGCCTTGTTTGACTGTGAGATAGTATCCGGTGGCGCCGCTAACAGCCTCCCAGTTTGCCGTGAAGCTTGTGGTGGTGACGTTTGTGGCGGCAGAGGCAGTCATGGTGTTGTGCACAAATGGTATGCCGTTGCCAACGGTGAATGTGATGACATTGTTTGTCTCGGTGATTTTGGTGATAGGCGTGTCGATGGCTTTGCCATTCCAGTCCTGCAGTGCCGGGGTCGTTGATGAGGTGAACGAGGTGACGCCCGACGTGCCGGGGAAGGTGTATCCTGCCTCGTATGTTGTGCTTGAGCGCACGGGATTGTTGTTGGCCTCAACAATATCTACGCGTTGGTGCGTCTCGTCGCTGTTCGGGCCCGAAGAGAAGGCGCTCGAGTCGTAGTCGATATGCCACACCAGCAATCCGTGGCCGGGCAGATAGCTGTCCCAGCCGAAGCGCTGACGGTTTTCAAGCAAGAAAAACTCGTTGGTAGTGCTTGTTTGTATGATGCACCCTGCATTGCTGAGCGACATGGCTTTGAGGGTCACCTCGTCGTCGCCGCTGAGCACTTTGGGGTCAATCCACTTGAGGGCATTGCGCTCGTAGATGCCGTATCCTGCGGGACAGCGGCTATCGTTGAGGTATGTGCCGGCATCCATCACCGACCAGTTGCCGGGGGTGACTGTGAGGTCGCCGCTATAAAGGTCGGGAAGACCGAGGATGTGTGAGAACTCATGCACGAAAGAGCCTATACCCATGGGCACATAGCTTGAGTTGACAGCATTGCTGCAAGCATAGCGCTCAACTTTCACGCCGTCGTAGTATGAAGAGAGTGTGCCTGCTGCGGGCCAAATGTCGGTGCTCACGCCCGAAAGGTTTTGACCTATGCCGGCATAAAAGACGTAGACGAACGGCACAGAGCCGCTATAAGCATAGTCGCTGAAATTGACGTCGGAGTTTGCTGCCGAGCAAGCGTCTTTGATGAGCTGAGTTTTGTTGGAGTCGTGCGTGCTGCCCGAGTCGGCGCCATAGTATGACACGGCATTGCTAAGCGTGTAGGGGCCATAGACGTCAAACTGCGGAGTGAATGCGCCGTTTGAGGCTTCGTTGAAATAGTCGCGCACACTACCCCATGCGTTGTCGAGGTTGAAGTTCGACTTGTTGAGCATGTTGGTGAAATACTCCTTGGGGGTTGTTGAGTTGAAGCGCGTAACGTTGTCGGTGAACTTGACGTCGCTAAATTCTACGAGTATCACCACGGCCTTGGGGCTGCCGGTTGTGGGGAAAGTCACCGAGCCTTTTGTGCCGAGGCCGCTTTGCGGCACCGACTCCAGGCGGCGTGCCGAGAAAGCTTTGGCGATAGGCGTGTCGCTAACGGTGCTGAGAAACGAGAGTTCTTCGGATGTGCGGCGCTCGATATCACTCACGAGGATACCCGAGCTCACGGCCTTGCCGTTGAGCACATCAGCATAATAGAAAGCATTGTCAACGTCTACAACGGCGTGGCCGTCGAGAGTGCGGAAGTAGTGGCCGTACTCATCGCCTACTTGGTAGAGTTGCACAGTTGAGCCGTTGGGCTGCTTTAAAGTCATAATTCCGGGGTACGATGGAATAGCATAGGTTCGCACCGCCGCAATCATTGTCATTACGACAATAATCAGGTAGTTTAGTTTCTTCATAGACTATCTTCAGAAGTAAGTATGTTGTTAATTGTTATTAATCTCTGAGACAAAGTTAACAAAAAAATCGAAAGCACAACCATAAATACAAAAAATATTGCAATCCGTAACCGAATTGCAATATTTTATAACGTAATATGTTACAATTTGCTGTGCAAATCACTCTGCATTTTGAGCGGCACTCTCGGCAGTCACAGCCTCAAGGCGCTTCATTATCGCAAAGATGAAGCCGGCAGCAACGAGGCACACGCCGCCGAGTATGCACCACAGCACGGCAATGTCAATCTTGTTCCAAAGCAATGTCGGGATAAACACAAGATAGTTACCGATTGCAGTAGCGCCAAACCAGCAGCCCATCATTGCGCCTTTATATTTGGGAGGAGCTACTTCGCTGACAAACGAAATGCCCATCGGCGAGAGCAGCAGCTCGGCGAAGGTGAGCACAAGGTATGTGCCCATAAGCACTGAGGGACTCACGAGATGTTGTCCTTGTCCGGCAATAGGAGCAATGCCAAGGCCGATAGAGCAGCAGCTGAGCATGAAGAATGCCAAGGCGGCAACAATCATGCCGTAGCCGATTTTGCGCGGAGCCGACGGCTCTTTTTTGCGCTTGGCAAGCCATGAGAAGATGCCCACCGACAGCGGTGTGAGAGCCACGACATAGAAGGGGTTGAATTGTTGGAAAATCTGGGGTTGCACGTCGGTGACAGGGTTGGGAGTTGTGCTATAGAAATAAGCAATCACGCCAACAGCAGCGAGGAATATCACGCCCGAGATGACGCGTCCGCGCACCTTCTTCGACTGGAAGAAGCTCATAGCCGAGTAGATGCCGACAAGCACAGTCACGAGTGCCCAGACGTTGAAGCCGATGCGAGTCCAGCCGCCGCCCGAGTTTTGAGTGAATACCTCGGCATATTTGGTGAGCGTAGCACCGCTTTGTTGGAACACCATCCAGAAGAAAATCACAACGGCAAACACCAGCAAGAGAGCTGTGATGCGGCTCTTGGTTTGCTCGGGAGTGAGCTCAACAGCGTGATGCTCGGCTGCAGTTTGTGTTTTTGCTTTATTGTCAGAGACTCCGGCATAAGTGCTGCGGCCAAGGCGATAGATGAGGTATGACAATACCATCGACAAAGCGGCAACGGCAAAAGCCAGAGTGTAGCCATGCGAGATGGTGTCCATATAGTTTTCAGCGAAAGTGTGGAGGTCAACATTTCCGGCAAAGGCTTGCAACTGAGCGAGGTCGCTGCCTTTGAGTGTTTCGCCGGCGAGCAGCTGGTTGCAAATGCTGGGGATATTGGGGTCGTAGGTGAAGCCTTTAGCGCTGAGGGCCCACGAGCACAGTTTCTCGGAGGTTGTGGGAGCAAAGACGGCACCGATATTAATAGCCATGTAGAAAATAGAGAAAGCCACGTCGCGTTTGTCGCTATAGCGTGGGTCGTTGTAAAGGTCGCCAACCATCACTTGCAAATTGCCTTTAAACAGGCCGGTGCCGCAAGCAATGAGGAGCATGCCAAGCATCATGACAACCAACGACGAAGTGACGCCGCGTTGCGTTGGCAGAGCCATAACAAGATAGCCCAAGAACATCACAAAGATGCCTAAGGTCACCGTCTTTTGGAAGTTCCAGCGGTCGGCAATCCAGCCGCCAACCATAGGCATGAAGTAAACAAGGGCAAGGAACGTTGAGTAGATAAATCCTGCCTCAGATGTAGAAAAGCTGAATTTTGCTTGCAAGAAAAGCAGCAAAATTGCAACCACAGTGTAGTAGCCAAAGCGTTCGCCGGTGTTGGCGAGGGCGAGCACGAAAAGGCCTTTGGGTTGATTTTTAAACATTTGGGATAATAATTGATGGTTATGGTATTAAAGAGTACGCAAATATACACAAAAAAAGGGGATTGAAGGTAAATAAATTTGAAATATTGCAAAAATGCCACATAAAAGTTATAACTTTGCAGTTTGATTATTGAATTTTCAAAGAGAACTATGACTTTTAAAGAATTAGGAGTGCGCGAAGACTTATTGAGCGCTATAGCCGAGATGGGCTTTGAGACGCCAATGCCGGTGCAGGAGAAGGTGATACCGGTGTTATTGCACAGCGCACACGATGTTGTGGCCTTAGCCCAAACCGGCACAGGCAAAACAGCAGCTTTCGGTTTGCCCGTAATACAACGTGTTGATGTGAAACGCAATATCCCGCAATCACTCGTATTAGCACCTACTCGCGAATTGTGTTTGCAAATTGCCGGCGATCTTGCCGACTTTGCGAAATACACGCCAAACCTTGAGATACTCCCCGTGTACGGCGGCTCGAGCATCGAGAGCCAAATACGCGCCTTGCGCAAAGGCGTGCAGATTATTGTTG
>CAZYNO010000114.1:0-6205 GCA_964648845.1 uncultured Bacteroides sp. | reverse complement strand
GGATTTTGATTTGAGCGTAAGAACCGGGCTCGAAGTGCATGTGTTCGCCGGGGGGCAATGCAACGATAAACTCTTTGATGAAGGTTGCGACGTTGTTGTTCGAAATAACTTCGCATTCCCACTCTTTGACGCTGAGCACCGACTCGGGCACTTTAATCGACATGTCTTCTTTCACTTTCACCTGGCAACCAAGACGCCATCCGTCTTTCATTTCGCGACGGCTGAAGTGTACGGTCTCGGTGGGGAGTATCTCGCCGCCACCGCTCACCACTTGCACTTTGCACTGGCCGCAGCTGCCTTTACCGCCGCAAGCCGACGGGAGAAACACGTTTTGGTTGGCAAGCGAAGAGAGCAGCGATGAGCCGGCGCCGACTTTGATGTCGGTCTCGCCGTTCATTGTCACTGTCACGTCGCCCGATTTCACAAGGTAGTGCTTGGCTACCAACAGTACGGCCACCAAAACCAGTGTCAGCACAAGAAAGATTACCACGCCTGCTCCGATGGTGAGCTGTGCGGTGTTAGCTAATAATATGTATGCTGTGTTCATTTCTTTATTGTTTTACTGATTGATGATGACTTAGAGTTTGATGCCTAAGAAGCTCATGAAGGCTATGCCCATGAGTGCTGTGATGATAAACGTGATGCCTATGCCGCGCAAAGGTGCGGGGATGTTTGAGTGTGAGGCAAGACGCTCGCGGATGGCTGCTATGGCTGTGATTGCCAACAACCAACCAAGGCCCCAGCCGGCTCCGGCGCAGAATGCCGAGCCAATGCCCGGAAATTCGCGTTGCTCCATAAACAGTGAGCCACCGAGGATGGCGCAGTTTACGGCGATAAGCGGCAAGAATATGCCAAGCGAGGCGTATAGCGACGGGCTGTATTTTTCAACAACCATCTCAACCAATTGGGTCATCGACGCTATCACGGCGATAAACATTATCAGCGACAAGAAACTGAGGTCAACATCGGCATATTCCGGTCCCAACCATGTCAGCGCGCCTTGACGCAACACGTATGTCTCTAAAAGATAGTTGATAGGCAGAGTGACGCAGAGCATGAATGTCACCGCTACGCCCAAACCAAGCGCTGTGCGCACATTTTTGCTGACGGCAAGAAATGAGCACATGCCAAGGAAGTAGGCGAATATCATGTTGTCGACAAATATCGACCTAATGAACAAATTTAAGCTTTCCATATCGTTTATTCTTGTAAGTCTTTATTGTGACTGCGGTGCACCCAAATGATGCATGCTACTACTATCAATGCCATCGGAGGCAATATCATCAAGCCGTTGTTGGCATATCCGGCATCGTAGAGCGCTTGTGGCACCACTTGATAGCCCAGCAATGTGCCGCTGCCCAATAGCTCGCGGAAGAACGCTGTGATGATGAGGATTATTGCATATCCGGCGCCGTTGCCAACACCGTCAAGAAATGCCGGCCAAGGCTTGTTGCCCATGGCAAAGGCTTCGAGTCGGCCCATGAGAATACAGTTGGTGATAATCAATCCGATGAACACCGACAACTGCTTGCTCACGTCGTAGGCAAACGCCAGCAAAAGTTGGTTAACGATAACCACCAAACCTGCCACTACAACCAATTGCACGATGATGCGGATGTTGGTGGGGATGGTGTTGCGGATTAGCGATATGATGACGCAGGCAAAGGCGAGCACGGCGATAACCGACATGCCCATCACTATGGCGGGCTCAAGCTTGGCTGTTACCGCCAATGCTGAGCAGATGCCCAACACCTGCACGATAACCGGATTGTCTTTTGACAACGGGTTAAATAACACTTGTTTATTACTTGTTTTTTCAGCCATGGCGCATTATTTTCTAAGTGATTTGAGAAAAGCTTCATACGGCTTCAAACAGTTGCTAAGCATTGCACTAACACCTTTTGAGGTGATTGTGCCGCCTGAAATGCCGTTCACATAATCTTCGTCGCCGGTCGGTTTTTGTCCCTTCTTCACAACTGCTACGGGCTCCATGTTGTCGCCTTTGAACATTTGTTTGCCGGGGAATTGATCGGTGAATGCCGGTTTTTCAATCTCGGCACCCAGACCGGGTGTCTCGCTGGCATGAGCAAAATATGCTCCATACACGGTTGAGCCGTCGCCGTCGATGGCTACGTAGCCCCAAATCGGGCCCCAAAGACCGGCGCCGTATACCGGAAGAATATATTTTGTGCCATTATCTTTCAAGTTGCAAACATACACCGGGAGCAAACGTTTTGCTGTGTCGGCCTCTTTGCTTTGCACGGCAACGTCAACGTCGAAGGCTTTGCCCTCAACTTTTTCGCCGTCTTGATTCACTACGTATTGGTCGGTGATATATTTCTCAAAGTCGGCTTGCACCTCTCCGCTTGCGGGAGTGATGTGCACGGCAGCGAGAATTTGCTTCATCTTGTCGGCATCGGCGTTAGCCTGCTGGCGACTCTTGAGCGAGGTGGCAGTGATGGCAAGCGCGGCTCCGACTACCACAACAAGCACTATTATATAAATAATAGTATATACATTGCTTTGTTTCTTCATAATCTTTAGTCTTTAACGAGTCTACGCATGCGACGGCGCACGTTGGCTTGCACAACACACCAGTCAATCAACGGTGCCATAGTGTTCATCAACAACACAGCGAGCATAGCACCTTCGGGGTAGCCACTGTTGTATGTGCGGATGAGCACAGCCATTACGCCAATCAAAAATCCATATATATATTTACCTGTGTTGGTGCGTGCTGCAGTCACCGGGTCGGTTGCCATAAATACGGCTGCAAAAGCAAAGCCGCCAAACAGCAATTGGTCAACCGGGCTGAGGTACGAACCGGGGTAGGTGGGCGTTGCAAATGTGTTGGCAATCCAGCCGGTGAGCAAACCGCCAACAACCACCGACAACATGATGCGCCAGCTTGCCACACGTGTGAATAGCAAGATTGCTGCGCCGATGAGTATGCAGATAACCGATGTTTCGCCAAACGAACCGGGGATGAGACCCACAAATGCATCCCATGCCGAGATGATGTGCTGGTCTATGCCGTGTATCTCGGGCACACCGGTCGATGTGGCAACTTGTCCAAGCGGTGTTGCGCAGGTGAAACCGTCGGCAACTTGCGGACCAAAGCCAAACATCTTGCCGGTGGAAACAAACACTTGGTCGCCCGACATCTTGGCGGGATATGCGAAAAACAAGAATGCACGTGCGGTGAGTGCAATGTTTACAATGTTGTAGCCTGTGCCGCCAAACACTTCCTTAGCAAATATCACGGCAAACGCAGTGGCTATGGCTACCATCCACAGCGGTGTGTTGACCGGAAGTACCATCGGAAGTATCAAACCTGTCACAAGGAAGCCCTCTTGTATCTCTTCGCCGCGCATTTGTGCCACGGCAAATTCGATGCCCAGACCAACAACATAGGTCACTACAACCATCGGTAAGATAGCCAAGAAACCATAGAACAGCAGGCTCCAGAACGGGAATTCTGTTGCTCCGGCTGCCAACCAGTGTTGATATCCGGTGTTGTACATGCCAAAGATAAAGCACGGCAACAATGCCAACACCACAATAATCATGGTGCGCTTTGAGTCCATGCTGTCATGCACATGCACGGTGCTTTTTGCCGCTGACGTCTCGCGCGGGGTGAAGAGGAAAGTCTCAAAGCCGTCGTACACCGAACGCAATGAGTGCAGCTTGCCCCCTTCATCAAACGAAGGCTTTATGCGGTCAAGAAAATTTCTTAGTGCTTTCATTTTCTTTATTCTTAGTTTTTTTGATTATTCAATCTCTTTGCGCAAGTAGTCGAGACCATCGCGCACTATTGCTTGCAAGGGTTGCTTTGACGAGTCGATAACCTCGGCAAGTGCAAAGTCTTCGGGCGCAATCTCATAGATGCCCAAACGCTCCATCTCGTCAATGTTCTGACTCTTGATGGCTTTGATGAGATATTCTGCCATGATGTCCATAGGCAGCACACTCTCATATTCGCCCGACTGTATCATTGCACGACGTCCGCCAAGCATACGCGCATCCGGCGAGAATATCTTGTGCAACCAGCGGCCAGGGAACGACGGGCTCACACTCATCTTCTTGGGCGAAATTGATGCCCAGCCCATAAACTCGTCAACGTCGTCGCCTTCGGGTATGGCTGTGATTTGTGTGTAAGGATAGTGCAGATAGCCTTCGGTTTCTTCTTTCACGCCGGTGAGCACATTTCCGGCAATCAGACGCACGTGTTTGTCGCTCTTGATTTTGCCGCCGACAATGCTGCCCAGTTTTGCACCAACAACACTCTCTGCAACAAAAGGAGTGTCAACCTCCGAGCCTGTCACTGCAACTTTGCAGCTCCAGTCAATAGCACCGGTTTGTGCCAATGTGCCAATGCGATAGAGAGTCTCGGCTGTTAGTGTCCACACCACTTCACCCTTGTTGACGGGCTTGATGTTGGCCACTTGCACTCCGGCAAGACCTGCGGGGTGGGGCCCCTTCACGTCTACCATCTCGGCTCCTGCAACGTCGGGCATCGTGCTGTCGGCACGACGGCTGATATACACTTTGCCGTCGGTGAGCTGAGCAAGCAGCTTCACGGCGCTGTCAAATACGGCTTTGTCGCTCGACTGCCATTTTGTTGACACGGCAAGCGGTGCGCTGTCAAAGGCTGTGACAAAGATGTCACGCGGACGCACTTCCGGGTTGGGCACAATGTCGTACGGACGTTGGCGCATAAGTGCCAAAAGTCCCGACTCGGCAAGCGTGTTGGCAATAGCATCGGCATTGGCAAAGGCTTCTTTGCCAAACGTGCGCTTTTCGTTTGTCCCGTCAGCTTTGACAATAATTCGAAGCACGCGGCGTCGCTCTCCGCGCACCACGTCAACAACGTTGCCCGCTATCGGGCTGACCAACTTGATTGCATTAGCATCTTTGTGATGCATCAGGGCATCGCCGGCCAACACTTTGTCGCCGGCTTTCACGTCAACCTTTGTCAAAAATCCGGGATAGTCGTCGGGCGTCACTGCTACTTCTTCTACCGAAGTTTTGCGAGGTGACTCGTCGGCCGACACGGCACCGGAGATGCGTAGGTCAAGTCCCTTTTTAATCGTAATTTCCATGCGGTTTAAATTGCAAATTATGATTTTACTGTTGCCGTGTGTCGCCTACACAAAAATGCATTATATAATAATGTGTGACGGCCACAGCGGCGTGTTTTTAATATGTCTGAATTGTGTTTATATTCAAAATTGTAAGCAGCCTGACAGCTTCGTAAGTTGATATCAGCAAATGTGCTTTGCTTTTAAGCTACAAAGATAACACTTTAATTTATTATAACGCGATAAATTTATTTAAAATATACAAGTTTTAATGTCAATAATACCCAATATTTCCCCAAAATCATAAATCAGACCTCTAAACCATAAAAAAATCCCCAAAATATTTTGTTGATAAAAAACAAAGTGATAAATTTGCATGAGATTACCCCTACTAATCTAACGACATATCCTATAAGGCAAATGCAAAATAGCACATTTAAACCTCTCGTTTTGCTCTTAATGTATCCTAAATTGCCCTGTGAACACTCGCCGCGTTCACAGTTTCACGGTGCATACGAGTCTGCGAGTCTATGCTTTTTTACCAACTCCTTCATGCCGTAAGTAAAGTATGAGTATGCTGCATTATTGACAATAAATCATTTATAATCAATCAATTAATATCAAATTTTCTAAATTTTTTATTTCAACAGTTTAAATTATGGAAGCTCAAAAGCCCAATGCTAAGGCTGCAACAGCCAAGGCTAAGAAAGAATCTCAACACGTTCCCGGCATTAAAAATGCATCTTGGGTTATCGTTTGCTGTTTCATCGTTGCTGTATGCTTGTTCCTCTTCTGGTTCGGCGCTGACTTGCACTTCGATGAAGAAGGTCACCCCCTCGATCTTTGGGGTACTGTTTATAAAGGTGGTTTCATCGTACCTATCCTTCAAACTTTGCTCCTCACTGTTATCGTGCTCTCAGTAGAACGTGGTATCGCTCTTTCTGCTGCTAAAGGTAAAGGTAGCATCTCTAAATTCGTTGCTGACGTTAAAAAATGCCTCGAGAAAAACGACATCGCCGGCGCTCAACAACTTTGCAAAAAACAACAAGGTTCTGTTGCTGCTGTAGTTGCTGCTGCTCTCAACCGTTACGACGAAATGGATAAAAACCCCAACAACCTTTCTA
>CAZYNO010000113.1:0-6240 GCA_964648845.1 uncultured Bacteroides sp. | reverse complement strand
TGGCGAGGATTATTGTGTCGGCGTTGACGGTGTGAGCGAGTTCGACGATGTCGCCTTTAAATCCGCCGCCAACAAGGGCATAGTTGATGTGCGAGGTTGGCGCTGCCACTGCACTGTCGGATGTTATGATTTTCATCACTTTTTCGCCGAAATAAAGGTAGTTGCCTGTACGCATAAACGTGCCGAGTGAGAACGTGTCGGGCGCTAATTCGAGTTTTGCACAACCACGTTTGCCGAGGAAGTCTACATACATAGTTTGTGCGCGCTGCAAGGCTGCCGAGTCGCCATTGGTGACAAGCACGGCGCGATTGTCGTGGCGTATGAGTATGTCGGTGGATGAAGCTATGCGCGGCACGTATATTTCGTCGCCGCGGCTAAAGGGTTTGAGAGCAAAGGTTGCTATGAGCAATGCAGTGAGCATGACAAAGATGCAATAAGCGGCGGCACGTCGTTTGCTGATTGCATAAGCGAGCACCGCCAAACAAGCGAGGTAGAGCACTATCTGCCACCACTCGGGATATATGCCTGTGAGTTGGCCGCCCGGCAATGCGGCAAACCACTCCACGATGCTCTCCAAGCAAGAATAGAGTGCATTGACGAGAGTCGGCAGATATCCCGCCGAAATGCCGACAGCAGTGAGAGCGGTGGCTATAGCACCGCCACCGATGACGAGCGGGGCGAATATTGCCGCCACGATGTTTGCGGGCAGAAACCACACCGGGAATGTGTGGAAGTAGCACAGCGATATCATTGAGGTGCCAACGATTGCCGAGATTGGTATTACGAACAGCGACATTGCAAAACGCTTGCCGGGCTCGGTATGGTCATACGGATTGAGCACATTGCCCAGCCACACTATCGACAGCACGGCAGCCACCGACAGCTGCAATCCGGGTGACCATAGCCAGAACGGGTTGATGACAAGCCATACCGACACAGCCACGCAGACGCTATTATAGGGCATCTGACTGCGCTGCACAAGTTTTGCGCCTATAAACACCAGCACCATCACGGCAGCACGAGCCACCGACGGCATCATGCCCGTTATGCACGCATAATACATCACAACGGCGGCAATGAGCAGATAGTATGCCGAGCGGCCTGCAGGCAGACAACGTATGCCAAACAATAGAGCCGCTATGAGCGAAACGATAATGCCCACGTGCAAGCCGCTAAGAGCCAGAATATGCGCAAGGCCTATGGTGCGGAAATCCTGACTAAGTTGCTCGGAGAGATACAAATCGTCGCCGGCAATTGTTGCCAACAAGAAGGCCGAGGTTGCGCTGTCGAATCCGGCAAGCACTATGGCATTGCCGAGTGCACGGTTGCCGGAGTTGTATAGTGACTGTAAGAATGTGGGCTTACGCTCGACGAGCGATATATCGCCGGGATTTACGCCCATACGCGCCACAACGCCGTCGATAAAAGCATAGCGCGAATAGTCAACTTGGTCAGGCACGTCGAGCTGCTGCGTGTTGCTATACATTCTGCCCGAAATGCGCACCACATCGCCCAATTCGCAAGGCCTAGCCACAGAATATACAGTGACCGCCGCGCGGAAGTCGCACGCACGACCATCATATTGCGTCACCTGCACCACATAGCGCACGGTCTCTTGCGTTTCGGTGGCACGCACAACATTGCCAATCACCTTGCAACGCTCACCGTCAAGAGTGTCGGGAAACGGCGCTGGCAGGCGCAACATCGCCAGAGCTATGCCGGCAGCCACGAAGAAGCACAAAGCCCCCGACCAACTGCGTTTGAGCAGCCACAAAACCAAAGCCGCAGCGACTGCCACGGCAGCCACAATCCATGCTGCCGGGGTGTAGTGCACGGCAAATAAAATTCCCGCACATAGTCCGGCAAGAACCGGAAGTGCGGGAACGTATGACAATGGAGGTTTCATGGCTCCAATTAAATTAGTATCAGTCGATGGTTGACAACACTACGCTTAGACTGCTAACGCCGATAACCACCCAGAGCAGCACTGCCAACACAAGCGGCTTAACGCCTACCTCCTTGATGGTTTTCAGCGACAAGCTTGCACCGATGAGGAAGAGCGTAACAACCATGCCACGTTTGGCAATCCACACCAAAACTTTTGTTGCAACGTCGGGCAACGGCATGTAAGTGTTGATGACCATGGCGAGGATAAACACGAAGATGAACCAGGGAATTGAAATCTTGTTTTTGCTACCCTTGTCGCGGAACAAGAAGATTGTCACCAAAGCCAAGGGGATAATCCACAAAGCACGTGTGAGTTTGATGAGCGTTGCTGTCTGCAGGGCTTGCGGGCCATAGACTTCACCGGCACCGACAACCGACGAGGTGTCGTGAATAGCTATTGCCGCCCATGTGCCGAACTGTGTTTCACTCATGCCGAGCATGTGACCGATAGGCGGGAAGATGAACAGCGCTATCGCATTGAGGATAAACACCACGCCAAGCGACACAGCCATCTCGTTTTCGTTTGCCTTGATAACAGGGCCTACGGCAGCAATTGCACTACCGCCACAAATGGCAGTACCCGACGAGATAAGGTATGACGTTTTGCGATTGATGTGCATATAATAGCCGAAAAGCGAACCGAGCACCATCACACCGATAACGGATACAATAGTAAACGACATGCCCTCACTGCCAGACTTGAGCGACTCGTGAAGGTTCATGGTAAAACCAAGACATACAACCGCCACTTGCAGCAGATATTTCGAGGTCTTTTTGTTGAATTTGGGATAGGGATTTTTGAAGGTAAAAGCGAAAATCAAGCCTGCCAATAGTGCAATCGGTGCTGTGATGTAATACTTTAAATTACCGCCGTTGTCAACATATTGCAACGGCAACAAAATCAATGCAATGCAAGCCACGTACACAATTTTGCCAAGCAATGAAGCTTTGGATGCATTAGTTGGTGAATTTGACATATTAATGATAATGATTGAATTAATTATGTAGATTGTAATAGTTTAGATGTTCCAAATCTGCCACGCGGCAACGGCCTGTCCATGCAGCATTTGCAAGCCGTTTGAGGTGGTGGCACCATGCTCGGCGCACAGAGCCATAAATTTTGTCACGTCTGGATTATACACCAAGTCGAAGCACACATGCTCGGCAGTGACAAGATTGTAAGGTATGTCGGCAGCGGCGTCGGTATTGGGCCAGGTGCCAAGCGGCGTGGTGTTTACTATAATTTTATGCTCGCTCATAACCGCGGCGGTTAGGTCGGCATAAGTGATAACATCCTCGGCAGCGCGACGCGACACAAGTTGTGTGGCTATGCCCATTTTGTGCAGACCTGCCACTATGGCGTGACTTGCGCCTCCGGTGCCAAGCACGAGAGCCTTGGCTATTTTGCGTCCGGCAAGCACATCACGCAACGACTCTGTGAAGCCTATAATGTCGGAGTTGTAACCTTTGAGGTGCGGTGCGCCGTCGGACTTGCGAGTGATGCGTATCACATTGACAGCGCCAATGGCGGCAGCATCGGCATCTATTTCATCGAGCAGAGGCATCACCGCTTGCTTGTAGGGGATAGTGACATTCAGACCCACCAGCGACGGATGCGCAGCGAGGACTGTGGGCAGCATGTCAATGCTGTCAAGGTCGAAATTGAGATATTCGGCGCTTATGCCCTCTCGGCTGAATTTTTCGCTGAAGAAGCGCTGCGAAAACGAGTGACCGAGAGGATGGCCAATGAGGCCGAAAGTGCGCAATGATTGGTCTTCGTCGTTCATGTTGGGGTTAGTCGTTCGAAATCTCGACGCGTTTGAGCTTGAGCACAGTTTTGCCCGAGCTGTTGCGCAACGAAGCCGAGCCGTCGCTGTTGAGCACGGCAGTGGCTGTCTCTTCGAGAGCTACGAGCATCAGGCGCTCTTGGTCGAGTTTGGGGCATGACATGCGGGTGACAGCCATCCCCGAGAAGTTGATAGAATTTGTTTGTGCGGGGTCAATAAGGATTGAGCCGTTGAAGAAGTTGCAACCTGTGTTGCCATGTATTTTGAGTTCGCTAATATCGAAGAATATATTTGCCTCTTCGTCGTTCACACCTTTGCCGTTAATGTCGGTCACTTGCCATTGTCCGTTTAGGAATTGCATGTTGTGGCGGCAAAGTGTCATTGTGGCGTGAGTGTCGTTGTCAACGAGTTGCAAATATGTTTCGTTGCCTGAGTTGCGAAGTGTAGCCGTAGCGCTTTTGCCGTCTTGCACAAAAGTTGTGATTTGCGAGTCGAAAGTCACTTCGGGGCAATATTTTTGAGTAGAGAGCACGTTGTTAAATTTCACAACATTGCCAACCAGCTGATAGTCGCCGTTGAGCACATTGCAGCCGTTAGAGCCGTAAAGGCGGCCTTCGGCGGGCACAAAAGTGAGGTAAGGCATATCTTCATCCTGACTGATAGATGTGGTGCCAATGGCAGTGATAAACCACTCGCCCGAGATATTCTCTTCAAGCGAGTTAGAGGCAGTGCTTGTGTGTGAAACGCTTGAGCCGGTGGCAGCAACAGCAGTTTGCTTTTTGCTGCTTGACGACGAAGAGCTTGACGATTGCAAAGTAGAGCAACCGGTGAGAGTCATAGCAGCGAGTGCGATAGCAACTGAATATCCAACTGTTTTCTTATTCATATATAGTATATTAGTTAAGTACGAATTATAGTGCAAAGATACATCATTCATTCAACACGCGCAACAGCCGAAATAAAAAAAACGGAGACTCTCACGAGCTTCCGCTTTTCTACATAGGTTAAATTCCGTAACCTACATGAGTTTAATATATCTAAATTATTACCATTTAAAGGGCTATTTTGATTTCTTTTGATATATAACAACAAGAACTTGGAGCATCCTTTAGTGGATGTTCCGATACCTTTTTTCGTCTTTTAAATGTTGATTTTAAGTAAATCATAAGTAGGTATTGAGTCTTGTTAGACGTTCATAGGTTGAAGAAATATCTCATTTAAGACAATTCTGTCTTAAAACGCCACTAATTTAGTTACAATTATTTAAAGAGCCAAATAATTTTACATCTTTTAACTATAAAATTTTATAGTAATGTTACAAAAAATGCGGTTTAGACTCGCGTCCAAACCGCATTCTCCTGAGTATAAGGATAATAATGGTTAATCTATTAGTAGATGCCTTGACCCATCATAGCGTCAGCAACTTTCATGAAGCCGGCGATGTTTGCGCCTTTCATGTAGTTTACATAGCCATCGGGCTCAGTGCCGTGAGCCACGCATTGCTCATGGATGTTAGCCATGATTTCGTGCAAGCGAGCGTCAACTTCGGCAGCTGACCATTGAAGGTGCTCGGCGTTTTGGCTCATTTCGAGGCCAGAGGTAGCAACGCCACCTGCATTAACAGCCTTGCCGGGAGCGTAAGTGATGCGAGCAGCGAGGAATGTGTCGATAGCTTCGGGTGTGCAACCCATGTTTGAAACTTCAGCAACGAGTTTCACGCCGTTGGCAACGAGTTGTTTAGCGTCTTCGCCGCTAACTTCGTTTTGAGTAGCGCAGGGGAGAGCGATATCAACTTTGCGTTCCCAAGGTTTTTTGCCTGCATAGAAAGTAGAGCCGGGGAATTTGTCGGCATATGGAGCTACGACATCGTTGCCTGAGGCACGAAGTTCGAGCATATAGTCGATTTTTTCGGCGTTAAGGCCATCGGGGTCGTAGATGTAGCCGTCGGGGCCTGAGATTGTGACAACTTTACCACCGAGTTCGGTAGCTTTGAGAGCTGCGCCCCAAGCAACGTTGCCGAAGCCTGAGATAGCGATTGTTTTGCCTTTAACCTCTTCGCCTTTAGTTTTGAGGATGCTTTGCACAAAGTAGAGAGCGCCAAATCCTGTAGCTTCGGGACGAACGAGGCTACCGCCGTAGGTGAGGCCTTTACCGGTGAATGTGCCGGTGCATTCGTTAGCGAGTTTTTTGTACATGCCGTACATGTAGCCAACTTCGCGGCCACCAACGCCTATATCGCCTGCGGGAACGTCACGATCAGGACCGAGGTGTTTCCACAAGTTGAGGATGAAGGCTTGGCAGAAAGTCATGATTTCGCGATCACTCTTGCCGCGGGGCGAGAAGTCGCTACCGCCTTTAGCACCGCCCATGGGCAATGTGGTGAGGGCGTTTTTGAAGATTTGCTCAAAACCGAGGAACTTCAAGATAGAGAGGTTAACAGAAGAGTGGAATCGGATGCCGCCTTTGTACGGGCCAATGGCGTTATTAAATTGAACGCGATAGCCAA
>CAZYNO010000112.1:0-6280 GCA_964648845.1 uncultured Bacteroides sp. | reverse complement strand
GGTGACAATCACTCGTGTCACACCCGGCAATGCAAACCAGCCGCTACGCGTATATTTCACCGACGTGTCGGGCCACGAATATTCGGTGCTTATGACTATCGGCAACGACCCGACATCAACACGCAACTTCGACACAATATTTGCTTTCGACAACCCGCGCACAAAATACGACTCTATCACCGACCGCGTGTGGGGACTCATCATGCGCTCGGAGATAGAAACCGGCATGACCTCAAACGAATGTCGTCTTGCTCTCGGCGCCCCCAACGACTACACCCGCGTGCCCACAACCGGAGGCATGGTTGAACGCTGGAGCTACGACAACGGCGTATATCTGATTTTTGAAGACGGCGTATTAACAAGATATCGACAATGAGACTCACTTTTCTCGGCACCGGCACATCAACCGGCGTGCCCCAAATAGGCTGCAAATGCGAAGTTTGCACATCAAGCGACGCTCGCGACAATCGTCTGCGCACATCTGCGCTCGTAGAGACCGACAACGGCAACAATCTGCTCATAGACTGCGGACCCGACTTCAGAATGCAAATGCTCAACGCAGGCTCTCCCGACCTCACTGCGGCACTTATCACACATACCCACTACGACCACGTTGGCGGCGTTGACGACATGCGCCCGTATTGTGCCCGCGGTCGCTTCAATGTCTACTGCCGCCCGGATGTTGCCAACGACCTGCGCAACCGCGTGCCCTATTGTTTCCGTGAGCACCTCTATCCCGGTGTGCCCACATTCAATCTGCACGAGCTCGACGACCACACACCCTTCAACATAGGCGACGACCTAATTGTGCCGCTGCCCATTATGCACATGCGCATGCCCATACTCGGCTATCGCATTGACCGTCTCGCCTACATCACCGACTGCAAAACTATGCCCGAAGCCACGCTCAGAGCAATGCAAGGCGTTGAAGTGCTCGTGATAAATGCCTTGCGCATTGAGGAGCACCCCAGCCACATGAACCTCAGCGAAGCTCTCGAAGTGATTGAACGAGTGAAGCCGCGCCAAGCCTACATCACACATATCAGCCACCACATGGGCCTACATGCAAAAGTGCAGCCCACCCTGCCCGACAACGTGCAATTGGCTTACGACGGCCTCTCTATAAATTTTTAATCAAAAAGTTGTATATTAGCGGATTAATCACTAATTTTAGCGAAATTTTAAATCAATACATCATCACACCCAATTGAGGCAATCGCTTAAAACAATTAAATGAAACAAAATTTACTCCGCTTACCTATCTTACTGATTATCACTTCAGGTGTTGGCTCAAGTCTTGCCACTATGGGGCAAGTGCGCGTCAGCAGCCGCGACCGTGCGGCTATAATACAAGCACAACACCACCAACAAACTCCCGACAAAGACAAAAGAGCTCGCTCGGTGCAAGTTATCGACAACAATGTCGGCGTGCTCATGACTATTGACCAAAACACCTCAATTGATGCGCTGATTGCCCAAGGTTTGAAGATTGAAGGCCGCATTGGCAATCACATCTACGGCACCGCACCAATCAACAACATCAACTCTATTGCCGAGAGCAAAGGCGTGAAGGCATTCTCGTTGTCGCGCACGGCACGTGCGTTCAACGACAAAGCCCGCGCAATCAGCCGTGTTGACGAGGTGCAAGCAGGCACCGATTTGCTGAAGGCCTACAACGGCAAAGGCATAACCGTGGCGCTCTACGACACCGGATTAGACCCTAACCACATAGCCTTCAAAGACAGCGACGGCAAAACGCGCGTGTCTTATCTGCGTTGCTACGACAGCGAGGGCAATTACGAAGAATATACAAGCGAGACAATTGACCAATTTACCACCGACGACAGCGACGCAACTCACGGCACACATGTGCTCGGCACCATCGCCGGCTCTTGTCGTGTCACCGACGACGGCAACGACTATCACGGCATTGCACCCAATGCCGACATCGCTATAGCTTGCGGAAGTTTCGAAGATTTGGCGATACTCAAAGGAGTGCAAGAGCTCTCGGAATATAGCAAAGCCACCGGCCGACGCATGTGCATCAACATGTCGCTCGGCGACTACGACGGCCCGCACGACGGCACCGACACTAATACCGCCATACTCGACGAGATATCAAAAGACACCCCGATAATTGTGTCGGCAGGCAATGCCGGGACAGATGCATTGTCGATTGTGCACACATTCACACAGAGCGAACCGGAAGTCAAGACCTTATTCGGCAGAGGATCAGACGTGCCCTACTATATCGGCACCGCCGACGACTGTCTTAGCTGCGGATATATTGATATTTGGTCGGAAGACGACACACCGGTAAAAGTATATCTCGACTTCATCTCGTCGACAAACTATAAAAAGCCGATATACAGCATAGAGGTAGGCGAGCAAGAAACATACTATGGCAACGGAAAAGTTTGGTATTATTATCTATACGATGAGCCAAACACCGATGCCACGTTCGACAAATATTTCACCAACAGCTTCATTGGCGGCTACACCGAAATTAACCCCGCCAACAACCGCTATCACAGCTCATTGTCAGCGCTGCTAAATCCCGCCGACGGCAAAAAAGTTTATGCAGCACTAAGAGTTGAAGGCACTGAAGGCAAAAAGGTTTATATAATTGCCGACGACTACGGCACGAAACTCACCGACGGCAACTTTGCCGGATATACTGCCGGAAACGGAGAATTTAGCATACAAAAATATGCTTGCGGCACAAACATCATCAGCGTCGGCTCATACACATCGCGCTCGGACAACCCCGACGACATTGGCAAGATGAGCTATTTTTCATCGTACGGCGTGTTGCACGACGGCCGCGTGAAGCCGGATGTTGTTGCTCCGGGCAGCACCATCTACTCGGCATACAGCACACAGCAAACATCCGGTCAGCCATCGGAATATACCACTGTTGGCGACACCGAATACGGCTGGGGACGCATGATAGGCACTTCTATGTCAGCTCCGCACGTCACCGGCATTGTTGCGCTGATGCTGCAAGCAAACCCCAACTTGACGACAAACGAAATTCAGACAATCCTCAAAGAGACAGCCACGCCAATCGACGACGCGCGCGGCGGTGCCGGCAAAGTCAACGCATTTGAGGCAGTAAAAAAGGCAGAGAACTACTCGGCAGTCAGCACTATCAAAGCCGATGCACACAACATCGCTATAGAGGCTAACGGCAACAATAGCCTGGAAATTTTTGCGCCGTCTGAAAGTATGGTCACCGTCAGCGTGCACTCTCTGTCGGGAGCGACATTGAAACAAGCTTGCGTGAGCGGCAATTATATTCTCAACCTCGACAACTTTACCCCCGGCATTTACGTTATTAATGTGAAGGGAGACAAATCAAGTGCCCACAAAAAAATTGCAATAAAATAACTACAAAAAATTACATACAACTAAATGAAAAAACATCTACTTTATCTACCAACATTGTTGATGCTCACCGGAGTTGGCACATGTTTCAACGTTTCGGCACAGGTGCGCGTAAGCCCTCGTGACCGTTCTGCTGTGATACAAGCTAAAACAGATCCTGCATCGAGCAAGCTGAAGTCGAAAAATCCCAATGCTGTGATTGTGAAAGACAACAGCGTGGGCGTAATCATTACTATTGACGAGACAACTTCAATTGACGACCTCGAAGCTCAAGGCTTGAAGGTTAGCGGACGCATAGGCAACCATATCTATGGCCTTGCTCCCATCGACAATATCGACTCTATCGCCGGCACTAAAGGAGTGAAAGCATTCTCGCTGTCGCACAAAAAAATGCTGCGCAACGACAAAGCACGCACAGCAAGCAATGTCAACGACGTGCAAACAGGCTCCGGGCTGAGTCAAGCCTACAACGGTGAAGGCGTGATAGCATCACTGTTTGACGGCGGCTTAGACCCCGCTCATATCACCTTTAAAGACAGCGACGGCAACACTCGCGTTAAAACTCTGAGATGCTACGGTGATAACAGCTATGCAGATAACGATGATAATCTTTCATACACAGATTATACAAGCACAACAATCGGCAACTTCACCACCGACGACGACGAGGAGACTCACGGCACTCACGTGCTTGGCACTATCGCCGGCTCATACACTTCAACAAACAAAGGCAACGACTATCACGGCGTTGCGCCGAAAGCAGACATTGCCATCACTTGCGGCAGTTTTGACGACTTATCAATACTCGACGGTATTAAATATTTGTCGGAATACGGCAAAGAGGCCGGCAAGCCTATTGTTATCAACATGTCGCTTGGCGACAACTACGGCCCGCACGACGGCACCGACGCATTCACCTCGGCGCTCAACGAAATCGCGAAAGATACACCTATCATTCTTGCATCAGGCAATGAACGCGAAGACGGCGTGTCAATCGTAAAAACATTCACCGCAAGCAGCACCACAGTAAAAACTGTTATCACCGACGGCTACTATGCTTCTGACTACACCGGCACATCATCAAACACTCAAGGCTTCGGATATATAGATGTTTGGTCAGCCGACAGCACTCCATTCAAGGTGTATCTCGACATTATCAGCTCATCAAGCTACAATACACCGTTGTATAGCTTGGAGCTCACCGAAAACGAACAATACGTGGGCAAAGGTTCGGTTTGGCGATACTATTTGTATAGCGAACCCACTAACGGCACAACATTCGACACATACTACAGCAGCGGTTTCATGGGCGGCTATGCAGAATTAGACGCCACCAACAACCGCTATCACGCATTCATCAACGTGTTGCTCAATCCGTCAACCTCAAAAAGAGGATATGTCGCTATCCGCGTTGAAGGTCAAGCCGGTCAAAAGGTTTATATCTTTGCCGACGACCTTGGCGTAGAACTTACAAACAAAAACCTTTCAGGCTATACCTCGGGTAGCGGTGTGTGCAGCATCTCGAACATGGCTTGCGGCAAAAACACCATCAGCGTTGGAGCTTACACTTCTCGCGGATCTTACAGCTCATCTGCCGGCAAAATTTGCTCTTTCTCGTCATACGGCGAATTGCACGACGGCCGCGCGTTGCCCGACGTGATTGCTCCGGGTAGCTCCATCTATTCGGCATACAGCTCGTATGTTGACGACACCACAATTGATTACAGCACAGTCAACGGCACAAAATATGCATGGGGCGAAATGCAAGGCACATCAATGGCAGCTCCGCACGTCACCGGCATCGTGGCTCTTATGCTGCAAGCAAATCCTAACTTGAGCGTTGAAGATATTCGCTCAATCCTCACAAGCACGGCAACAGCAAGCACCGACACCGGTAGCGGCGCCGGCAAAGTGAATGCTCTCGCAGCTGTGTTAAAGGCTGAAGGCCTTAACGGCGTGAGCGACATCAAAGCTAATGCAGGCAACATCATTATTGAGCCGACAAACGATAATGTTTGGGAAATCTATGCGCCGAATGATAATGAGGTTTTGGTTAGCGTCTACTCAATAGCAGGCACTAATGTGAAGCAAACTCGTGCCAACGGCAACTACGAGCTCAACCTCGACAGCCTCACTCCCGGCATCTACTTGATAAGCGTAAAAGGTGCAAAATCAAGCGCTCATGCTAAGGTTGTTGTGAAATAACACAGCACTCGGCAAGCGCACACATATATTCAGCCCGTGGGGATAAACCCTGCGGGCTTTTCTATTTCTTGTAGAGGCGTGTGGCGCAGATGGTGAGCTGTCCTTGGTCGATGAGCGGGCGCAAAATATCGGTGACAACTTCGCGACGCAAGCGCAAAACGCGGCAAAGGTCGTCAATATCTATGCCGCTTGCATCGGCGGCAAGGCGCAAAATTGCTTGCTCGGGGTCGACAGCCGGCGGCTGTGACGCCACGCGGCTCGCGCGACACACGTCGCAACGCCCGCAGTCGGGCACATTCTCCTCGCCGAAATATTCGAGCAATGTGCGCGAGCGGCACTCGTCGCTGCTGAACACAAATTTGCGTATTGCATTGAGGCGATGCTCCATCAGCGCACGTCGGTTTTCGTAAACTTCGGGCGATAGCGCAATATATTTGGGCAGCTCGCGCGAGGTAGTGTAGTAGATATAAGGTATGGCTTTGCGCGGCACATAGTGCAACACATTCATGCGTGCAAGGGCGAGCATGGCGTGGTAGACTTGCTCTTCGGTGACGTCGGCAGCGGCGGCAATGCGGCTCTCGCTGATGTAGACATATTCGCTGAACAGACCTGTGTATAGGCGCATGATTGCCATGAGCACGCGGTCTTCGTCGTCGTTGAGCGCCAAGGTGTACAGCTCGTCGCGATG
>CAZYNO010000111.1:0-6379 GCA_964648845.1 uncultured Bacteroides sp. | reverse complement strand
ACAGACGAGCGGCAGCCTCGCGGTTGGGCGACGATTGCTCTTGTCCGCCAAGGCGCGAAGGCCAGTGGTTTACAATCACGGCTATGCGTTGGCCCATCAAACGGCCCACCACGCACATCTGGTCACGGGTGCGAAATTTCACTTCGGTGAGGCGGTGGTTGGTCACATTTTCAACCTTGAAATATTTGGGGTTATAAAGCAAGCCAACATCAACGCCGCGAGCGTCGGGGCTGTCGTGGTGCACAATCTGCAAGTTCCACGCACGGATTTGCTCGTTGGCAACGAGGTCTTCGAGCACCGAGCGGTTTTCTATTTCGCTGACACCGATAATGGCGGGGCCATTGGGGGTGGTGGGAGAGGTGAAGCTTGAGATAGCTCTGGCGAGATTATTGATTTTCTTCCAATACTTATCGCCGTTCCATTGACGTGAGCCGTTGGGGGTGAACTCTTCATCACGTCCTTCGGGGTTATTGGGTATTGTGTCGAACAAGTTCTCCAGGTTATAAAAAGCAATACCTGCAACTTGAAGTCGACGATTGTTGTCTTGGGCATGAAGCATTGTCGGCAAGGCGAGCAATGCTGCTGCCATGATAGAGAGAAAACGTTTCATCTGTATGATTGTGTTTTTATTGATGTCGGGTTAATGCCCAAAGTTAGCGATAATTCTTGAAAAAACAAAAAGTTTTAACGTATCGACAACAGGTGCACGGTGAAGGTCAGCGCCGCATTGCCCGGCACTACGCCGTTGATGCCTTTTTCGCCGTAGGCAAGATTTGACGGTATCACCACGCGATATGTGCCGCCAACTCGCATCAGCTGCAAGCCCTCGGCAAAGCCTTTTATCACGCCTGTAACATCATACTCATCCGGCTCGCCGGGCTCGGTTTTGTAGAACACAGAGCCGTCAGACAACACCGAATTGAGCTCTACGGTCACCTTGTTTGCGGTGGTGGGCATGGCACCGGTGCCCTCTTCGATTGTGAAGAATATCACGCCCGAGTCGAGCACTTTTGCTCCGGGTTGCTTGGCTGTCTCAGCAAGAAATGCCTGCTGCGACTCTACCGACACTGTTTTGGGCACTACGGCATTTGCCGAGCGCAAACATTCATCAAGATAGTCGTTGGCTGCATCTACGCTGATGCCGGTGTCTTCGCCTTGCAAAGCCTTGTTTAGGGTGGCAATAAAGACGTCGCGATTGAAATCGAGACCCAACTGTTGCATCTGCTCTATGCCTCGATTTATCGACTCGCTCATCGACGTGGCGGCTGCCACGGCAATAGAGTCGGCTTGATTGGTCTGTGCATTGGCAGCGCCGACACATGCAAGTGCAGCAACTGCAATAATGGTTTTAGTGATGTTCATGACAATTATACCGTTGTGCCGTGTTGCGGGCGTAAGAACATGCGTTTCGACACATCCACTACATTTATAATATAGTCGCCGGTGCGCTCAAGGTCGCTGACAATATCCATATAGTAGATACCGGCCTGATATGCATAGCGGTTTTCGCTGATGTTGCTCACATTGGCGCCACGCAACTGGTTGCGCATATTGTTTATCTCGCGCTCCTTATTGTAGCTCTCAATGAGGCTCATCTCGTCAACATTTTCTATGTTTTCGAGTATTGATATCATTTGTGTCATTGCCTCTTTGACATTGACATACATCTTGTCGATATTAGCATAAATTTCGTCGGTAAACTCGGCCTTGCTTTCAATCTTTCGCATGAGTATCTTGCCTATGCCGTAGCAGCAGTCGGCTATACTTTCTATCTCTGAGATGATATTTATCATGCCCGAAATTTTGAGCTTACCTTCATTTGAAAGTCTACCTTGTGCGCAAGTGTTGAGGTAGCGCGCTATCTCAAGCTCCATGCGGTCTGAAATATCCTCATATTTCTCTATGCGGTTGAGCAACTTGTTGAAGTCGTCGCTCTGCTCTTTTGTGTGGATGAGTGTGTGTGCCATGTCTATCATGCGGCCTACGCGCTCGGCAAACACAGCTATCTCTTTTTCAGCTTGTGCTATGCTGAGCTCTGACGAGCTAAGCAAGCCGCCTTGTATAAATTTCAAGCCAAACTCGTCGTCGCTCTTCTTGCGTGTGGGCACAAGCCACTCAACTGCCTTGACATAGAATTTGGTGAACCAAATCATGATGGTGAGGTTGATAAGCTTATACACTGTATAGAAGATTGACAAACATATTGAGGCGCTTGCCTGCATTGACGCAATTTGATGCGCTGCCTCGCTGATGCGCGCTTGTGCCGGGTGGTCAACCGGCAGCGTGTTGGTGAACACATTGTTGTAAACCACCGGGTCGGTAGTCTTCAGATTATTCACAAAGTTGAACAAGTCGTTGGGGTTGCCCAAGCCGCTCTTTTGGCAGAGGCTTGTGATCATTGCGATGAAAAGATAGAATATCGACAAGCACCACATTGAGCCGAAAATGTTGAACAGCAAGTGGCCCATTGCCGTGCGCTTTGCTGCAACATTACCACTCAACGATGCCAACAACGGTGTGATGGTCGTACCTACGGCCGAGCCAAGCACTATGGCGCTGGCAAGGTCGAAGCCTATCCAGCCTTTGGCAAACATCACCAAGCAGATGGCAAACGTGGCTGCCGAACTTTGTATCACCATGGTCACTACCAGGCCTACAAACCAGAATATCAGCACGGAGCCAAAGCCTAACGAAGCATATCGCTGCAAAAATGCAAACATGTCGGGGTTCTTCTGCAAGTCGGGCACATACGTGCTTATCATGCTCAATCCCAAGAACAACAGCGCAAAACCAATCACAAATTCGCCTATTGACTTTGTGCGGCCTTTCTTTGAAAAAAGCATCGGCACTGCAAACGCCATCAACGGTATGGCAAATGCCGAAATATCGACCTTGAAACCCAGCAACGAGATAATCCACGTGGTGAACGTGGTACCCAAGTTGGCGCCGAATATCACTGCCATTGATTGCGACAACGACATCAATCCGGCGTTAACAAAGCTAACAACAAGAACAATTGAGGCTGACGAACTTTGAATTAAGGCTGTAATGAAGAAGCCTGTCATCAGTCCGGCAAAGCGGTTACGTGTCATTACAGACAAAATATTGCGGAGGCGCTCACCGGCTACCTTCTGCAAACCTTCACTCATAACTTTCATGCCGTAAAGGAACAATCCCACAGCACCAAGCAATCCGAGGAAGTCGATAATCGAGTAATCCATGTAATATTTGTAGCGATATATTTCTGCTGCAAAGATACATTGATATTATTAAATATTAAAGAATTAAATGTTATAATTTTCAGAAAATTAAAATTTTTATTCAAAAATAGCCGCCCGTTGATTAGTTATTCATAACTTTGCAGATTGATAACTGAATATGTCATGTCTCAATTTAGCAACATCATATTTCCCGACCCTCTGTGCCCCGGCGACACCGTGGCAATATGCAGCCCTGCCAGCTCCATCGCTAAATATAAAGTGGATGGTGCCAAGCGCGTGCTCGAAGAGCAAGGCTGGAAGGTGCGCGTGATGCCACACACTTTTGGCCGCAGCGGCATCTACTCGGGCACGGTGGCTAACCGCTTCGACGACTTGCAGAAAGCTTTCGTCGACCCCGACGTAAAAGCCATTGTTTGCAGCCGCGGCGGATACGGCATGGTGCACCTCCTCGACAAACTCAACAACCTCAACCTGCGTCAGCACGCAAAATGGGTGGTAGGCTTCAGCGACATCTCTGCCATGCACGCTCTGTTGGCAAACAACGGCATTGCCTCGCTGCACGCCTCAATGACCGGACACATTATGCTCGGTGCCGACGATGCCGACAATGCCGCCCTGTTCGCCATGCTGCGCGGCGAGCGCCCGTCGTTCTCGTTCGCTTCGCACACATACGACCACCCCGGCACCGCCGATGGCACTATTCTCGGCGGCAACCTCGCCGTGCTCACCGCACTCATCGACACGCCCTACAACATCTTACTGCGCGACAAAATACTCTTCATCGAAGATATCTCCGAGCCAATCTACAAAATAGAGCGCATGCTCTATCAGCTGCAACTCTCGGGCGTGCTGCCAAACCTTCGCGGACTGATTGTGGGCCAATTCACCGAATATCGCCCCAGCGACTCATACAAAGACATGAACGATATGATTGCCGACATGGTGGCGCCCTACAAATATCCCGTGGCTTTCAATGCCCCTATCGGACACGTTGACCACAACATCCCGGTCATTGAAAGCGCACACGTCACCCTCAAAGTCACCAACACGGGCCAAAACCATTTAATTTACTGGTAGTTTTATGAGCAAACCGACAATTACTGTTTACGGAGCTTCAAGTTCTAACATCGATAAAGCCTACGTTGATGCCGCTATCACCGTGGGGCGCATCGCCGCTCAACACGGCATCACTATTGTTAACGGCGGCGGCAAAATGGGCCTTATGGGCGCAGTTAACCAAGGCGCTATCGAAGCCGGTGGCGAAACTATCGGCGTGATACCTCAATTTATGGTAGAACGCGGTTGGCACCATCCCGGGCTCTCACGCCTCGAGATTACCGACTCCATGCACTCGCGCAAAGAGCTCATGGCCAAACTTGCCACAGGCATCATCGCCCTGCCCGGTGGCGTAGGCACTCTCGACGAACTAATGGAGATTATCTGCTGGCGGCAGCTTGGCCTGTTCAGCGGAAACATCGTCATTCTCAACGTTGCCGGCTACTACAACAACCTCATCGCTATGCTGCAAACTGCCACCGACAGAGGCTTCATGCGTCCCGACCATCTCCAAAACCTGTTCACCGTCACCGACGACCCCGCCGAAGCAGTGAAAACTGCGTCAACTCCCGTAGCTCCACAAACATTCTCTCCTAAATTCTGAAGATGCCCGATAGCCTCAACATACAACCCCTCTATCCCGTAGCCGCCGACACCGTCTTTGATGTCGACAGCACTTACACCCAACTCGACACCACAGCCATAGCTTTTGCCCACGCCCAAGCAGTGCTGCGCGGCGACATCATCGAAGAGCCCGAAGCCACTCCTCCCGCACCCCCGGCATGGACCACAGGCCTCGAACCGCAACCACGTCCGCACACTGCCGCCAACGACACCTCGCTGATGGGCGTGCTGGTGATTTTGCTACTGTTCATCACACTCAGCTTCAGACACTGCGGACACCTCTTCAAAAACCTCTTCAAAGACCTTTGGGCAGTGCGCACCCGCGCCAAAAACTTCGACGAGCACACCTCAAACGAAACACGTCTGATGGTGCTCTACGGCGTGCAGCTCACAGTCTACATGGGCATACTCCTCAATGCCGCAGCAAACATCTACCACGGCACTCCGGTGATGGCCGACAAATTTGAGAACATACTGAGCCTGATTTTGCTATCTATGGGCTACTACATCTTCCAACTCGCCGCCTACTCTACCGTAGGATATGCCTTTGCCGAGAGCGAAGGTCGACGCCAATGGATGCGCGGCTTCAACGCCTCACAAACCCTGCTTGGCTTCGCTTTGGCACTCCCCGCACTGGTCACAGTCTTCTATCCGGCAGCCGCTACAAAAATGTTACAAATTGCAGCTATATTGTACATTTTGGCGCGTTTGGTCTTTGTTTTCAAGGGTTTTAAAATTTTTTACCACAAAATCAGCTCGTTAGTCTATTTTATTTTGTACCTTTGCACATTGGAAGTAATACCCGTGATTTTTATACTTTATTGCACTCTGAACGTGCTCAGCGTTCGGTAGTTCGCATTTAGACTTAAAAAAAGATAACACAAAGTGAACGTAAAAAAAATTTTAGTTTCTCAGCCTAAGCCCAGCTCTGAGAAATCGCCTTATTTTGACATCGCGGAAAAATACAGCGTCGACATCGTATTCCGTCCGTTCATCAAGGTTGAAGGCCTCTCTGCTCGCGAATTTCGCCAACAGAAAGTCTCTATCCCTGATTTTACAGCTGTGATTTTTACCGCTAAAACTGCGATTGATCATTTCTTCAGATTGTGTGAAGAGATGCGCTACACAGTGCCCGATACCATGAAGTATTTTTGCACCACAAAGTCAATTGCAGACTATCTGCAAAAATACATCGTATACCGTAAGCGCAAAATCTTCAAAGCAGAAACAGGTAAACTCGCAGACTTGTTACCTTTCTTCCTCAAACACAAAACCGAGAAATATCTCTACGCCGTTAGCGACGTCAGCAACCCCGCCGACGCCAAAATTCTTGACGACAACAACATCGACTACACTCGCGCTGCTATGTATCGCACCGTGAGCAACGACTTCACTCCCGACGAAGCTTTCGACTACGACATGCTCGCTTTCTTCAGCCCCCAAGGCATCGAGTCGCTCACCAAAAACTTCCCGGAGTT
>CAZYNO010000110.1:0-6404 GCA_964648845.1 uncultured Bacteroides sp. | reverse complement strand
GATGTAGAGGTCAACATTGCGCCAGTAGCTGTTAGCTTCGGTCGACACAAGGGCACCGTTGTTGCGCGGATCCATGTAGCGCAGGTAGTAAGCCGACGAGCCTGCAAAGCCGGGCATGGTGTTGAGTTCGAGTTTATATCCGTCTTCAGTTTGCCAGTTTTTGGCACGACCCAGAGGAGGCTCACCGGTTTCGGTGGGCAGGTAGGCATCAACCTCGGGCAAGAGCAGCGGCAATTTGTCGTCATCGAGCATGGTGGGAATGCCATCCTTATAATATACGGGGAAGGGCTCACCCCAATAGCGCTGACGGCTGAAGATAGCGTCGCGAAGACGATAGTTCACCTTCACGGCACCTATGCCTTTTTCTTTTATAAATGCTTTTGTTTTGGCTATAGCCTCTTTCACTTCAAGACCGTTGAGGTTGAGCTCGGGGCCCTCTGAATTAATCATCTTGCCCTCTTTGGCATCGAAGCTTTGCTCAGAGACATCGGCACCTTCAATCAAAGGAATGATGGGCAATTCAAATTTCTTGGCGAAGGCATAGTCGCGGCTGTCGTGAGCGGGCACAGCCATGATGGCACCTGTGCCATATCCGGCAAGCACATAGTCGCTAACCCAGACGGGAATTTTTTTGCCCGACAGCGGATTGATGGCATAAGCGCCTGTGAATACGCCGGTAACTTTTTTGTCGATCATGCGCTCGCGCTCGGTTTTGTGCTTGGTGTCGTTGACGTATTGTTGAACGGCAGCGCGCTGCTCGGCGGTAGTGATCATATCAACATAAGCGCTCTCCGGAGCGAGCACCATAAATGTTACGCCAAACACAGTGTCGGCACGAGTGGTGAAGATTTCCAACTCAACATCGCTGTTGTCAATTTTGAAGCGCATCTCGGCACCCTCGCTGCGGCCAATCCAGTTGCGTTGAGTTTCCTTGAGCGAGTCGGTCCAATCAAGGCGGTTGAGTCCTTCAAGCAAGCGCTCGGCATAAGCCGACACACGCAAGCACCATTGATACATCAACTTTTGCTCAACGGGATAACCGCCGCGAATAGACAAACCTTCGCTCACCTCGTCGTTGGCAAGCACGGTGCCAAGTTTCGGGCACCAGTTCACCATAGTGTTGCCAAGATAAGCAATGCGATAGTTCATCAACACATCGCTTTGCTCTTTTGGTCTCATAGCAGCCCATTCTGACGCTGTGAAGTTCATCTCCTTAGAGCAAGCTGCATTGACGCCTTCGGTGCCGTTAGAAGCGAAATGAGCGGTCAATTTGTCGATTGACTCAGCCTTGTTGGTGTCATTATCATAATAAGAGGCAAACATGCGTTTGAATGCCCATTGAGTCCACTTATAATATTCGGGGTCGCAAGTTTTGATTTCGCGGTCCCAGTCGTAGCAGAAACCTATTTTGTCGAGCTGCTCACGATAGCGAGCAATATTTTTCACGGTAGTAACCTCGGGATGCTGTCCGGTTTGGATGGCATATTGCTCGGCGGGCAATCCGTAAGCGTCATATCCCATTGGGTGCAACACGTTGAAACCTTGCAAACGTTTGTAGCGCGAATAGATATCGCTGGCAATATAGCCCAGCGGGTGACCTACATGCAATCCGGCTCCTGAAGGATAAGGAAACATATCCAACACATAATATTTAGGACGAGACTCATCGAGCTCGCACTTATATGTGCGTTGGTCTTTCCAATATTGTTGCCATTTTTGCTCTATGGCACGATGATTATATTCCATTATAATATGATTAATTTATTTTTATTCTTGTTTTAGTGTTACGACAAAGCCAACATACGTTCGATGGGCTTGCGAGCTTCGGCAGCCACTGCGGCATCAACCTCGATTTGCGGAGCGAGATACTTGAGCGAGTTGTAAACCTTTTCGAGCGTATTGAGTTTCATGAACGAGCAATCGTTGCACGCACATGTTGAGTCGTTGGGCGGAGCGGGAATGAAATTTTTATGCGGGCACTTCTTTTGCATTTCGTGCAAAATGCCGCTCTCGGTAGCCACAATAAATTCTTTGCAATCCGACTTGATGGCATAGTCGAGCAAAGCAGCGGTAGAGCCAACTTTGTCGGCCACCATCAACACAGCTTTTTTGCACTCGGGATGTGCCAACACTTCGGCTTCGGGATATTGCTCTTTGAGAGCAACAATCTTTTCGAGCGAGAATTGCTCGTGCACATGGCATGCGCCATCCCACAAAACCATATTGCGGCCGGTGGTGCTGTTAATATAATTGCCAAGATTGCGGTCGGGACCAAAAATAATTTTTTCATCCTTGTCGAAAGTTTCAACAATCTTTCGTGCGTTGCTCGATGTCACCAACACATCGGTCAAAGCTTTCACGGCAGCCGAAGTATTAACATAGCTGATGACTGTGTGGCCCGGGTGAGCTTCAATAAATTTTTTGAAGTCGTCGGCAGGGCAGCTGTCGGCAAGCGAACAACCGGCATTGATGTCAGGCACAATCACAACCTTATCCGGACAAAGTATTTTTGCAGTTTCACCCATGAAGTGCACACCGCAAAGCACAATAACTTTTTGCTTCAATTCGGCAGCTATTCGAGCAAGCTGCAACGAGTCGCCGATGAAGTCGGCAATATCTTGAATTTCGCCCTTTTGATAATAATGTGCAAGTATCACAGCATCGCGTTCTTTTTTTAACTTCGCGATTTCTTGTTTTATATCTATTCCTTCCGGAATTTTGGCATCGACGTAGCCTTTTTCTACATCCATTTCTTTTTATTTTGTTTTTTATCTTTAAAAAAAAATCTACAATAAGAATAATAAGGCATGTTGATAGCTTTCATAACTTTTTGACCATTTATTTGCATTTTTAGGTTATAAAAAATACGCCTAATGTTATCAATACACTATCAACATCTACACCCTCTCATTATCATTGAGATAGTGTACTTATAAACACTATGTTTATAATATGCAAAGTTAATAACTTTCCTATTAATTTCCGCATATTAAGTGTTTAAAACCTCGCTTTTTTAGGTTTACAACTAATTTAAATTTTGATAATAAATAATTTGCATTTTCTTTCATCGCGCATTATACAAATCAGTTCGGCGAAAATCCAAATAAACTTATTGATTTTTACAATTTAATTATCTACACTTATCAACATAGTTTTGAACATATATTTACACGCTGTGAACAGCGCTAAATAATAGTGCCGGTGCGCAATGAAACTCTTACCGACCGCATCTGCCAAGGCCTCAAAGAAGTAAAACTTATGCGTGAAGGCAAAATAAAAGGATATACCGTGGAGGAACTAACGCATAAGTAAAGAGTAAGAAGTAAAGAGTAAGAAGTAAGAAGTCGGCAGGCGAGTGGGTCGACTAAAACGAAGATGTGATAAGAGCTGGTAAAATGGCTCGAAGAGCCCCACTGTGCCGACTTCGCAAAACTTCGTCGGCACAGCGGGGTTAACGAAAGTGTACAGCCTCCGGCTGAAAGAATAGCATCGACGCGACGCGCGCTGCGCGCAAGTAAGGTGTAAGAAGTCGGCTGGCGAGTGTGGGGAGGTTATTTTTAGACGAAGGCTAAAGTGTATGAGAAGAATATTAAGAATATGAAAGTTAAATTGAAATTATTTATGCAAAAATTTTGATGTAACAATTTTATTACATAATTTTGTTGTGTCTATTATAGATAAATTACATAATGAAGAAAGTGTTTTTTCGCATATAAAAGTTAGGTGAATTATTGCCGCTCCGCTTTCTCTTTATGTAGAAATGAACTTACTTACCTGCAAACATATTTAATTTACTACTTGTTCACACAGAGCGACAGTGTGCAAGAAAACTAAAGATATTATGAAAAATAAGATTAGTTACTTTATTTTTGCGCTGCTATTTGCACTGCCATTCGCGCTTTCATCATGTAGTGATGATGATAATGGTTTATCTGATGATTTAGTTGGCACATGGAAAGAATCAGACGCATTGAGTAGCGCACTCAATTACACAGTCTACGTACAATTCCAAGAAGATGGTACATATATTGAGGTGGACTGTGCTGAAGGCGATGATGCTGATGTTTCAGAAGGAAGATGGGTAAGAAACGGCTCTACTGTTACCATTAGCGGAGGTGATTTCACTAAAACTTCAACAACAATCAAGAAATTAACATCATCTTCACTTGTGTTGTCAACACTTGGCATTGAGACAACGTATGTAAAAGTTTCAGATTCTGAAATAAAAAAATATCTGGATTGATATTTAATTTAAAGTAAGTTCAATAAAAAATAGACTGCGCAATTTTTCTTGCACAGTCTATTTTTTACTTTTTACTTGAGTTTTGGGTTTGTTATTTGTCGAAGATGGTGTTGAGGAGGTGTGCGAGGCGGAGGCCGCCGCGGAGGAGTTGTGTTTCGATTGTGGGTGTCCAGTCGGCGATTTCGTTGTAGGAGATGTTTGTGCCTTGGGGCATTGCTTGGTAGACTTTGTCGGTGATTGACATTGTTTCTTTAGCCCAGTCGTCGATTGTTCCGGCAGTGATTGCGGCGCAGGCATTTGGGCAGCAGAGGCGGTCGATTTGTTGTTGCCATTCGGTGTAGCTCCATTTGTGCGCAGACTCAACGAGGTTGCTGTCCCACACGCTGTGCAGGTTTGTTTCTTTGCCGAAGTATTTTACTGTTGTGCGGTTGCCGCCAAGGTCGGTTGCGTGGCCCATGTGCATGGGTTGGTGCAGGTCGCCCATGATGTGGAGAAGCATTTTGAGGGCGAGTTGTTTGTCGGCAAATGATGTGTTGGCGTCGTTGAGCACTTCGATGCGGCTCTTGATGGCTGTGACGGCATCGCCGGCGGTATTTGCTTTTGCCTCTTCGTATCGTTCGCCGGCGTCAACGTTTTTGTAGTGCCATGTTTTTGAATAGGCGTATTCTTTAGTGTGGCTGGCGTTGTCGAGCCAGTTAGCCCAATATACCATTGATTTGCCTTCGAGGAGTGAGTCGACTGCGGCTTTGGTTTTTGGTGTGAGGTGTTGTTCGGCGATATAAGCTGTGACGTCGTGACCTTTTTGGCCCCAGCCCCAGCTGAGCATTGATGTGCACAATAGTGCGATTGATAATATTTTTCTCATAATTTTATTTTTTGGTTTTTACTTTTGAGAAGAGGTGCCAGAGGGCGATGGATGTTGAGACGGCGACGTTGAGAGAGTGTTTGGTGCCGGCTTGTGGTATTTCGAGATAGAAGTCGCAGTTGGCAACGATTGAAGCGTCGACGCCTGTCACTTCGTTTCCGGCTATGATAGCGATTTTTTCGCCGGGCTGCGGCTCGTATTTTTCGAGTGATATTGAGCCGTGCACTTGTTCGAGGCAGCACACGCGCCAGCCTTCGGCTCGCAGAGCAACCACGGCTTCGGCGGTGGTTTTGAAGTATTGCCAGCGCACCGACTCTTCGGCGCCGAGGGCGGTTTTGTGTATTTCGGGCGATGGCGGTGTGGCAGAAATACCGCAGAGCATCACGCAGTCGACCATGAAAGCGTCGGAGGTGCGGAATATGCTGCCTATGTTGTTGAGTGAGCGCACATTGTCGAGCACCACGCGTATAGGCAGTTTCTTTTTGGCGTGAAATTGCTCTACGGTGTCGCGCGCCATGTCGGCGATGGTCTTTTTGAGGTTTTCGCTTTTGCTTTTTTGCGGATGCCAACCGGGGCACAGGAATTGCATGGGGCGCATCACGAATTCGCGAGCTTCGGCACGCGGATGTGGCACGGTGAGCTCGGGGGTGTTGATAACTACGCCGTCGATGTCGATAATGTCGATGTCGATGTCGCGGTCGATGTAGTTGCCGTGGCTGTCGCGGTGGGAGGAGTCGGCGCTCACATTGTGCTCAATTTGCTGAGTTGTGGCGAGCACTTGCAGCGGCTCGGGGAGGTCGGCGTCGTCGAAGTCGATAGCTACGCCGATGTTGAGATATGTCTGCTCTGAGTCGTATCCCCACGGCTCGCTCTCCATTTGCGGTGAAGTGCGCAGAGTGCCCTTGGCAAAAGCCTCGGCAAGCAGCTCGACGGCGCGGTTGATAAATGCTCTGCGGTTGCCGCGATTGCTTCCTATGTTGAGATATACGGTTTTCATATATTGAAAAGAAAAAACGACACAAAAGACATGGTGTGCTTTTGTGCCGTTTTCTATAAAGTTGTATTAGAGAGTGCGGTTCACTTCAACTTCTTCGAAGGCTTCAATCATGTCACCCACTTGAATGTCGTTGTATCCGGCAATAGAGAGGCCGCAGTCGTAGCCCGAAGCCACTTCTTTGACGTCGTCTTTGAAGCGTTTCAAGCTGCCGAGGTCGCCGGTGTAGCGGACTATACCGTCGCGAATGAGGCGCACTTTGCAGCCGCGTTTCATCTTGCCCTCGCGCACCATACCACCGG
>CAZYNO010000109.1:0-6408 GCA_964648845.1 uncultured Bacteroides sp. | reverse complement strand
TTTCTTGCATCTTAAAGTAGCGCACTTTACATTCAAACCAGTTTGCCATAGTTGTATTCTGTTATATATTTTAATGTGATTATTTTCCAAATTTGATGCGAAGCTTTTCGAGCATATCGCGTGTCATAGCGTCAAGGTCGTATTCGGGTTTCCAATCCCACTCGGTGCGGGCACAAGTGTCGTCGAGCGAGTTGGGCCATGAGTCGGCAATAGCCTGACGCAAGGGGTCGTTTTCGTACTCCATCTTGAAGTCGGGCACGTATTGACGTATCTTGTTGTAGATGATTTCGGGGTCGAAGCTCATTGATGCCACGTTAAACGAGTTGCGGTGCACCAGGCGCGAGGGGTCTGCCTCCATGATTTCAATAGCAGCGCGCAGAGCGTCGGGCATATACATCATGTCCATGAATGTGCCTTTGGCTATGGGGCATTTGAAAGTTTCGCCTTTGATAGCCGAGTAGTAGATGTCTACGGCATAGTCGGTGGTGCCGCCGCCGGGAGGGGCTACGTAGCTGATGAGGCCGGGGAAGCGCACCGAGCGAGTGTCAACGCCAAAGCGCAGAGCGTAGTAGTCGGAGAGCATTTCGCCGGTAACTTTAGTCACGCCATACATTGTGCGCGGACGCTGGATGGTGTCCTGCGGGGTTTTGTCGTGAGGAGTGTCGGGGCCGAAAGAGCCGATAGAGCTGGGAGTGAACACGGCGCATTTTTTTTCGCGTGCCACTTCGAGTGTGTTGTAGAGGCCACCTACGCCGATGTGCCAGGCAAGTTGCGGCTTTGCTTCGGCAACAGCGCTGAGGATGGCAGCAAGATTGTAGATAGTGTCAATGTTGTATTTGCTCACAGCGTCAGCAATTTGCTGAGGGTTTGTGATGTCAACGAGCGCGCTGGGGCCGGTTTCGGCTATAGCTTCGGGGAGAGTGACACCTTCAATGTGTCCTGCAACAACATTGCCGTTGGGATATTCCTTGCGCAATTTGGCTGTCAACTCCGTGCCTATTTGGCCCGTAGCACCAATAATAAGGATATTCTTCATACGAATTTGCCCTTTATTACTTTATTGTATAAATTTTGATGTTCGGTTATTTAGTGCAAAAGTAGTGTTTTTTCGTCGAAAATTATTAATTTTGGCAAGAAAATTTTCATAATGATATTTATATCATGTACACAGATTTTAAAGCACACTTACAAAATGAGTTGAAAGGCATCAAAGATGCCGGACTCTACAAGAACGAGCGGATAATCACCACTCCGCAAAAGTCAAGCATTAAAGTTGAAGGTGGTGATGAGGTCTTAAACTTTTGCGCCAACAACTATCTCGGTCTTTCTGACAATGCCCGATTGATAGCAGCCGCCAAGCAGGCTATGGACACTCACGGCTATGGTATGTCGTCGGTGCGTTTCATCTGCGGCACTCAAGATTTGCACAAACAACTTGAACGTGCCATCAGCGAATATTTCCACACTGAAGATACTATCCTCTATGCCGCTTGTTTTGATGCTAACGGCGGTCTCTTCGAACCCTTGCTTACCGAAGAAGATGCAATCATCAGCGACGCCCTCAACCATGCTTCAATCATCGACGGCGTGCGCCTGTGCAAAGCTAAACGCTATCGCTATGCCAATGCCGATATGGCTGAGTTGGAGAAGTGCCTGCAAGAGTCGCAAGCTCAGCGCTTCCGCATGATTGCTACCGACGGTGTGTTCTCTATGGACGGCAATGTTGCTCCGATGGATAAGATTGTTGAGCTTGCCGAAAAATACAATGCGCTTGTGATGGTCGATGAGAGTCACTCTGCCGGCGTTGTCGGCGCCACAGGCCGCGGTGTTGCCGAGCGATTTAACCTTTACGGCAAGATTGACGTGTTTACAGGCACACTTGGCAAAGCTTTTGGTGGCGCTATGGGTGGCTTCACAACAGGTCGCAAGGAGATTATCGACATATTGCGTCAGCGTTCGCGCCCCTATTTGTTCTCAAACTCAGTGGCTCCGGCTATTGTCGGTGCAAGCCTCGAAATGCTCAAAATGCTTGGCGAGAGCGACGAGTTGCACACCACATTGGTCAACAACGTGAAATATTTCCGCGAGAAGATGCTTGCTGCCGGGTTCGACATCAAACCCACACAAAGTGCCATATGTGCCGTTATGCTCTACGATGCCAAATTGTCGCAAGAATTTGCTGCAGCCATGCAACAAGAAGGCATATACGTCACCGGTTTCTACTATCCGGTAGTGCCTAAGGGTCAAGCTCGCATACGTGTGCAATTGTCTGCCGGACATACTTTCGAGCAGATTGACCGCGCAGTTGCAGCCTTCATCAAAGTTGGCAAGCAACTTGGCGTGATAAAATAATAAAAATCATTTCTTGGAGTAGACGTAGGCGCCGAGGTCGGGAGCACTGCCACGTGCCAGACCGTAGGCGTCGAGCGCTGCTTCGGGACGTGTCAATGCTGCATCACCGGCGCCGATGGCGGGCGAGTCGTCTTTCAGACGATAGTCAAACACATAGTCCTCGCGCACGGTGTAGAATAGCGGGTTGCTGCCCCAAAGGCAGTTTATGAAATTATCGTCGTCGCTACCGGAGCTTTTCATCAGGCAGTGGCGCAAATACACTTCCGTACCTATAAGATCGCCAATTGAAATATCCGACCCCAATCCGTAGATTATGCAGTTTGACACGTCGGCACGTGTGGGCATCTCGTCTTCGGCAAGGTCTTGAAGCTTTGTTTTTGTGAGTTGTAGAGCTGCACCGCTTATGGCACTAAACAGATAGTTGTTTGCGAGTGTGCAGTGGTTGAGCACGTAGTTGCCGCCGTCGAGCAGCACAAGGCCGTTGGCAGCTTCGCCAAATTCGCAGCCTATAGCTGTGACGTCAGCGTCGTGCGACTCTAACACCAGGTCGCCCGAGTTGCGCAGACGGCAGTTGAGCAAGGTCAGTTTGGGGGTGTCGGTTGATGTGCCGTCGCCTATCAAAATCACGCCATACGATGTGTTGCGTATGCATGTGTGGCTTAGCGAGTTGTTGCGCGACGACATGGTGAAATATACACCTTCCCACTGTTTCGACATAAGGTCGAATGTGATGCCGGTGATTACGTCGCCGGTGCGGTCGCCGGTGAAGTTTACAAAATTTTCGGGTGTGCCTTCGCTGACGAGGCTGCCGCGCACAATCATGCGTGCGCCGTCGTGAAAGTAGAGTGTGGCACCTGCCGGCAATGTGAGTGTGCGCCCCTCAGCCACAACAAGCGAGTCGAAAATCTGATAGGGCTTGGTGCCGCTGAAGCGTGTGTCTTCGTTGATAGTCACAGCTTGCAGACGTTCCACGTCTTGACCGTCGGCGCTGACAATAACTTGCTGAGTGACACCGTTTGTGGTGAAGCTTACGGCAGCATTGACGGTGACCGGAAAGTCTGAATTGTTTGCGGGAAGTGTGGCTTCAACCATCACGTATATCGAGTCGTTGGCACGAATTTCGACGTCTGAAAACTCTTTGCCGCTCATGCCGTCAACGTTCAAGCGAAACAGCTCGGCGTTCTCGCCTACAAGACGTATGTCGCTGATGCTTATGCCTTTGCCGTTGTGATTGCGCACGGTGAAGCGTTGTGTGGTGGTCACGTCTTCGGTGAACACAGTGCCGAGTTTAAGTGTGTCGGTTGAAAAGTCGGGCTGATATGATGATGAGGTGCTGATGCTGTCGTCGATGCACGAAGTCAGCACTGCAATAAATGCTATGCAGAGATATAATAACTTTTTCATATATAAGTATTAACGCAACGGCGCCCAAATTATTGCTTTAGGGCCGCTATGATGCCGAGAGCTGTGGCTTCGGCGGCATTGTTGGTGCCAAGTGCCCGGCGCATTTCGGCATAGTCGCCGAGCATGGCATCGCGAGCGGCACCGTTGCGCAAAAGTGGTGCAAGGCGTTGCGCTACAGCGTCGGCAGTGCACATGTGCAGCAGCATTTCGCCTATGATTTCGCGGTTGGCAATGAGGTTTGGCAGCGTCACAAAGTCAACGCTGAGCAATCGTTTCATGATGTTGTAGGCAACTTTCGAGCCGTTAGCGCGATAACAAGCCACTTGCGGCGTGCCGATTAGTGCAGTCTCGAGTGTGGCGGTGCCCGAAGTGACTATGGCGCCGACGCTGTGTCGCAGCAATTCGAAAGTCTGTCCGCTCACCAAAGGCAGGTCGGTGTATTGCTTGTAGAATGATGTGTCGATGCCGGGAGCTGCTGCCACTACGCCGCGATATTGCGGAAATTGCATAGCTGCGGCTACCATTATCGGCAGGTTGTTGCGTATTTCGCCGCAGCGGCTGCCCGGCAATATGGCTATCATGGGGCGGTCGCGCAGGCTGTTGCGCTGTATGAAGTCGGTGCGTGAGCCCATGGCTGCAATGGCGTTGTCAATTTCTTCGACCGACGGGTTGCCAACATATTGCACGTCGTAATTGTGGCGGTTGCGATAAAAATCAACCTCAAACGGAAATATTACAAACATCTTGTCAACAAGACGCTTGATGGTTTTTACGCGCCACTCTTTCCAAGCCCATACTTTAGGCGATATGTAGTAGAAAACTTTTATGCCGTGCTTTTTAGCCTCTTTTGCAACTTTGAGGTTGAAACTCGGATAGTCAATAAGTATCAAGCAATCAGGTTTTTCAGCCACTACGGCACGTTTGGCGGTTTTCAGGTTGCGGCGCACTTTGCCAAGGTTGCGCAACACCTCGCTAAAGCCCATGTAGGCCATTTCGCGATAGTGTATCAGCGGCTCGCATCCGGCGGCATCGCGCATCAAATCGCCGCCAAGAAAAGTGAATTTGGCGTCGTTGTCGTGCTGTTTAAGTTGCTTGATAAGTTCTGCGGCGTGAATGTCGCCCGAAGCTTCTCCGGCTATCAGAAAATATTTCATAAGTTGCTATAAATCAATTGTGAGAGTGGAGCTATTTTCGTCTTTCGCGAAAAAAGTCCTGCATCAGTTGTCGGCACTCGTCAGCGCAAACGTCTGTTGTGACCACGGCTTTGGGGTGGAACGGCGAGCGCGAGGTGTAGGTGCTGTATCCGCGCTTTTCGTCGGTGCAGCCCACCACTATGCGGCTTAGCTGGCTCCAGCCTATGGCTCCGGCGCACATCACGCATGGCTCTACGGTGACGTAGAGTGTGCAATCTTTCAGATATTTGCCGCCAAGATAGTTTTCGGCAGCGGTGATGGCTATAATTTCGGCGTGAGCGGTGACATCGGTAAGCATTTCGGTCATGTTGTGGCCTGTGCCTATAACTTTTCCGTTGCACACCACCACGGCGCCTACGGGAATTTCGCCGGCGGCATAGGCTTTGCGCGCCTCGTTGAGCGCGAGCTGCATGTATCGTTGGTCGTTGAGTGAGTGGTCGATGGTCATAATAGCTTTACAGTCAGGCCTTCGTCGCCGGCTATGGTGTTGGCAAAAATTTTGCGTGCCTCGGCGAGATGTTGCTCCATGTCGTTATATCGTTTTGAATAGTGTCCCAAAATCAGCTGTTGTGCGCCTGCCATTTGCGCTATTTGTGCAGCTTGCCCGGCGGTGGAGTGGGCGCGGCGTCGTGCTTCTTGCTCGAGGTCGCCGGTGTATGTTGCCTCGTGATAGATGGTGTGCACTCCGCGCACGCTGTCGGCAACGCGTGTGTCGAACATGGTATCCGAGCAATACGCGTAGCTCATTGACGGGTCGGCGTCTGAGGTGAGGCGTACATTTTCTATCACGCGGCCGTCGTCGGTTATAAAGTCTTTTCCGGCTTTTATGTCGGCGAGTTGGCGTATGGGCACATTGAAAAATTTAATCATGTCGCCGCGCAAATGTCGTGCTTTTGGCTTCTCGTCAAAGCGATAGCCCACGCATGGCACGCGGTGGTATAGCGGGAAGGCTGTGACACGCAGGGCATCATCGTCGAGCACTATGCCTCCTTGCGGCGTGATGATGTTATATTCTATCTTGAAGGATGTTTCGTGGCACACCACGCGCATTATTTGGTCGAGCAGCTTTGCGCCCTCCTCAAAAATGTGCACGCGCACACATCCGCCAACCTCATGCAATGACAGTGTGCTCAGCAGCCCCGGCAATCCCAAAAAGTGGTCGCCGTGCATGTGCGAGATAAACACGTCGGTTATGCGCGAAAATTTCAGACGTTGGCGGCGTATTGACAGTTGTGCGCCCTCGCCGCAGTCAATAAGCATCACGCGGCCGCGATATTCAACGGCTTGACATGCAGGTAAATGTCTGAATGACGGCGTTGCCGAGCCGCAACCGAGTATGTGGATGTTGAATTCTGACATTGCAATGATGGTTGATTTTCTACAAAATTACTCAAAAACGCGAATACTGAAGCAAGTGAGGGTAGTGTGAGTAAAACAGGGTCTCGCGGACGAGACTTTC
>CAZYNO010000108.1:0-6473 GCA_964648845.1 uncultured Bacteroides sp. | reverse complement strand
GGGGTTGGGAGATTGGAAAAAATTGAGTAATTTAGCACGGACAAAAGTATGATACTAATAGTAGATGACGATATTGCTATCAGGCAGTCGATTGGGCTGATGCTGCGACAGGCAAAGTACGACTTTGAATCGGTTTCGAACGAAGCCGATTGTCTTGCTATGGTGCGTACCGCCAATATCGACCTTGTGATACTCGACATGAACCTCACGCTCACCACTACCGGCGAGCAAGGCATAGCAATGCTGCGCAAAATAAAGATATTGAAGCCTCAAGTGCCGGTGATACTCATTTCGGCGTGGGGCACAATACCCTTGGCCGTGCAGGGCATGAACTTTGGCGCTGCCGATTTTGTGACAAAACCATGGATAAATCGCGACTTCTTGGCTAAAATCAAAAAAGCCCTCGGCGGCGCACGGCAGCCAAAGGCTAAAACTCTCGATGAGGTGGAGCGCGAAGCCATCCTCGAGGCTATAAAGCAGAGCGACGGCAGCTTGTCGCAGGTGGCGTCAATACTGGGCATCACTCGCCAGGCACTGTATCGTCGCATGGATAAATACGGAATAAAGTTATGAGATATACGCTCTATTTAGCACTGCAAATTGTTGCCGTCGCTGCGTTGGTCGTTACCATTGTTTTGGGGCTGCCGTGGTGGTCGATAGCCCTTGCCGCGCTTGTGGTGATAGTGGCTTTTGCACTCGCCTACAAGTCGGTGGCAGTGCCTCTGCATACGGTGCAAAACGGACTGTATTTGCTGCAAGAGCAGGATTTCTCAAGCCGACTGCGCCTCGTGGGTCAGACAGATGCCGACAAGGTTGCACGTCTGTTCAATAGCCTTATGGACACGCTAAAGGCCGAGCGATTGCACAATCGTGAGCAAAACACTTTTCTCAACAAACTCATTGATGCATCGCCCATGGGCATCGCTATGTGCGACTTTGACGCGCATATCACCAACGCCAATCGCGCCTTCAAACAAATGTGCAGCGACGACCTTATGGCTGTGCTCGGCAGCCTTGACGAGGGCGAGTCGCGCGTGTGGCGAGCAGCGCAGTCGCAGATATTGCGTTGCACCCGCAGCTTCTTTATGGAAGAGGGGTTCAAGCGACCGTTCTTCCTTGTGGAGCGCCTAACCGACGAAATACTTCGAGCCGAGACCGATATGTTCAGCAAGGTAGTGCGCACTATGGGCCATGAGGTGAACAACACGCTGGGCAGCGTGACTTCAGTGCTGCAAACCATGCAAGATATGCATGCCGCCGATGATTTTGTGGTGACAACACTGCAAAGCTCGATAGACAGCTGCAACAACCTCGGCAAGTTTGTGAAGGGATATGCCGATGTGGTGAAGCTCCCCGAGGCTGCACTTGTGCGCACCGACCTCAACAGTGTGGTGACGAGGGCTCTGCCCGTGTTGCGGCATCTCGCAGCCGACAATATCACCGTTGTGACGCACCTCTGCGAGCAGCCGGTGCCGGTAGACCTCGACGAGGCATTGTTTGAGCGCGTGCTGGTCAATATAGTGAAAAACTCGGTGGACAGTATCGCCGACAGCCCCGGAGAGATAACAATAGCCACGGCGCCGGGCACGCTGAGCATCACCGACAACGGCAGTGGCATCACCGCCGAAAATGCTCAAAAACTGTTCACTCCGTTCTTCTCAACCAAGCGCAATGACCGTGGTTTGGGGCTGATGCTCATAGCCGACATATTGCGCAAACATCACGCAGAGTTTGCCCTTGCCACAAATCAGGAAACTCAACTCACCACCTTCACCATCACTTTTGCAAGATAATTTGCGTTGATGCAGTCAATGTTGCGGCGATTTTTTGGTATTAGGCAAAAAAGTTGCTACTTTTGCAAGATATTACATTGACATCAACTTATGGAAGAACAAAATACAACAAAACAAGACTTTCGCACTGACTTTGTGCGCCGTTGCAAAGAGACAAAAACCACACGCCGCGTGCGTTTCGGCATTGTGGCATTGATATATCTGCTGTGGGTAATCTGGCTCGATAACTATTGGTTTTTGCTCGGCTTGCCGTTGCTGTTCGACATCTATATCACCGGATACATACCTTTCACTTGGTGGAAGAAAAGCAAAAATGCTGCGGTGCGCCAGGTGATGAGCTGGGTCGACGCAATTGTCTATGCGCTGATTTTGGTGTATTTTGTGTTCAACTTCATAGGTCAGAACTATGAAATTCCTTCGTCATCACTCGAAAAGACATTGCTCACCGGCGACTATCTGTGGGTGAACAAAACTGTGTATGGCCCGCGTGTGCCTATCACCCCCATACACTTCCCGTTGGTGCACAACAAAATACCGTTCCTCGACTGCAATAGCTACACCTCGGTGCCCGAAAACGGATACCGACGTCTCAAAGGTTTGCGCAACGTTGAGAGCGGCGATATTGTGGTGTTCAACTTCCCCGCCGGCGACACCGTGGCTACAAAATTTGAGGAGAGCCCCGAATATTACGACCTTCTTGTCAAGGAATTTGGCCGCGAGGAGTTGCGCAGAAATAAGGAGAAATTCGGCGACATCATCTACCGTCCCGTTGACCGCCGCACAAACTTTGTGAAACGCTGCGTGGGCTTGCCCGGACAGCGTCTGAAGATTGTTGACGACGTGATATATATCAACGGAAAAGCTCAAAAGCAGCCCGAAAACGTGCAGTTCAACTATCTTGCAGCCATGCAACGTCCGCTCACATCCGACCAAATGCACGAGCTTGAGATTGCCGAAGGCGATGTTGCAATGATTGCCGAGCCGAGCTATCGTGCCCGCTTCCTTGAGTTGTTGCCAAAGTCGGCGGAGACCGACTATCTCTACATCTTGCCGCTGACCAAGGCAATGATTGAGAGCCTCAAGAAAGATAACAAGATGAGCGACTATGCCAAAGTGAGCAACTTCAATATCTACGAGAAACCCGATTTGTTCCCCGAAGGCGTGTCGATTGACTGGACATGCTCAAACTATGGCGGCAACGACGGCTTGCTCATCCCCAAAAAGGGTATGACCGTAGAGCTCAATGCTCAAAACTGGCTCACATACAAGCGCGTGATACGCAACTATGAGCGCCACACCAATTCGTACTTCAAGAACGGTGTTGCATACGTCGACGGCAAGCCCGCAAAGACATATACTTTCGCTATGGACTACTACTTCATGATGGGCGATAACCGCGACCTCTCGCAGGACTCTCGCTTCTGGGGCTTTGTGCCTGAAGACCACATCGTGGGCACGCCGATGTTTGTGCTCGTATCGTTCGACAAAGATCGCAGCCTCTTCAACGGCAAAATACGCACAAACCGTATATTCCGCACGGCCAACCCCGACAAAAAATGAAGGTAGCCATCTTTCCCCCGCAATATTTTGGCAGTGTGGGCTACTACAATGCCATGTCGCAATTTGATTTGGTTGTGATAGACTTTGATATGCGTTTTGATAAGCGCATGAAGAGCGTGCATCGCACCACAATTGCCGACACTCGCGGGGCGCTGACACTCACCATGCCCATATCGCATCCCGCAGGCATACAGCAGCTGCGGTGGAGCGACATACGCATCTCGGCACACGGCAATTGGTGGGATGTGCAGCGCGGCGCCATAGAGAGCGCTTACGGCCGCACGCCGATGTTTGAATTCCTTTTTGACCGTTTTGCACCGTTTTTCACCGAGCAGGTGGCGGGCACAAAATTGGTGAGCCATCTTGCGGCAATCGACGCCACCATACGCGAAGTGGCCGGCATCACCACGCGTCTCAGCGCCACGCTGCCGCCAAACATAGCTGCCGCCGATGTCGTTGATATGCGCCGGGCAGATTTCGCAGCGTATGCCGGTGAGCCCTACACCCAAATCCGTGCCGCCCGCCTCGGCTTCCTCCCCAACCTCTCCATCCTCGACCGCCTCTTCAATCGCTAATCCTTGTTGAGGAAATGTGGGGGAGGGCCAAAATTTTTGGGCTGTCGGTTTAGAAATTCGGCTTTTTATCGTAATTTTGTAATAATTATGCAAAGCATGCAAGAACAAAAGACACCCCTGGTAGGCATGACCTTATCGCAGTTGCAGCAAATGGTTGCGGCTGAAGGCCTTCCACGCTTCACGGCGGCGCAAATAGCCCGCTGGCTATATGTGAGCCGTGTCACCGATATAAACGATATGACAAATCTGTCGAAGGTTGCGCGTCAACGTTTGGCTGAGCGCTATTGTGTGGGTCGCGAAGAGCCGCTGGCCGCCGCCCGCTCGGTTGACGGCACAGTGAAATATCTGTTCGACAGTGGCTGCGGACATAATGTTGAGGCTGTGTATATCCCCGACCATGATCGCGCTACGTTGTGTGTGTCGTCGCAAGCCGGCTGCAAGATGCACTGTGTATTTTGCATGACGGGACGTCAGGGCTGGCACGGCAATCTCACGGCACATCGCATTATCAATCAGGTGCTCAGCGTAGAAAATTCTGAGCGACTGACAAATCTTGTGTTTATGGGCATGGGCGAGCCTCTCGACAACCTTGTCCAAGTGTTGCAAGCCATAGAAGTGCTGACCGCCGACTGGGGTCTGGCATGGAGTCCGAAGCGCATCACCGTGTCGAGCATCGGCAAGTTGCCCGAGCTGCGCACGTTGCTCGAGCAGACACGAGTGCATGTGGCTATCAGTGTGCATGCGCCCTATAGCGAACAACGCGCCTCGTTGATGCCCGCCGAAAAGGCCTGGCCGCTCACCGACATTTTTGCACTGTTGCGCCAATACGACTTTGCCCATCAACGTCGCCTCTCGGTTGAATATATCATGTGGCAAGGCCTCAACTCGCACATCAGCCACGCCGACGCCCTCGCTCGCTTGTTGCGCGGCACCTCGTCGCGAGTAAACTTGATACGCTTTCACGCCATTCCCGACAGCACGCTGCGTCCCTGCCCCACTCAGCTGATGGAGGCCTTCCGCGATCGGCTGAATGCGCTTGGCGTGACGGCAACCATACGTGCTTCGCGTGGCGAAGATATCATGGCTGCCTGCGGTATGCTCGCCGGAAAATCGAAAACAAACGACAATACCATAACATCAACAAACACTGATGAAAATTAAAATAGCAATCACTCACGGCGACATCAACGGCGTGGGGTATGAAGTAATACTTAAGACCATCGAAGATAATCGCATGCTCGAGCTCTGCACTCCCGTGATATACGGCTCGGCAAAAATTGCCGCTTTTTACCGCAAGGCTTTGGGTATGCCAAATATCAACCTCAACCAAATTGACGATGCCTCGCAGGCTCGCGACGGCGTAGTGAACATTGTAAACGTTGTGGGCGAAGACGTGAAAGTGGAGCCCGGAGTGAGCACCGAGGCCGCCGGCAAGGCTGCTTTTGCCGCTCTTGAGCGCGCAGTTGCCGACCTTCGCACCAAGAAGGTTGATGCCCTTGTCACAGCCCCCATCAATAAGCACAACATACAGAGCGAGACATTCTCGTTCCCCGGTCACACCGAATATTTGGAGGCCTCATATGGCGATGGCGACAAAGCACTCATGATTTTGTTTGCCGAGCAGCTGCGCGTGGCTCTCGTGACCACTCACCTGCCTATTGCCAAGGTGCCGGCAGCTATCACCAAGGAGTCGATACTCGAAAAGTTGCGCGTGTTTAACACCTCGTTGCACCGCGACTTCAGCATCGTTGCACCGCGCATTGCTGTGTTGGCACTCAATCCGCATGCCGGCGAAGACGGCTTGCTTGGCACCGAAGAGAAGGAAATCATTATTCCGGCTATCAACGATGCCAAGGCTGAGAAAATATTGGCTTTCGGCCCGTATGCAGCCGACGGTTTCTTTGGCAGCGGCAACTTCGACAAGTTTGACGGTGTGCTGGCAATGTATCACGACCAAGGTTTGTCGGCATTCAAAACCATGTCGATGGATCAAGGAGTAAACTATACCGCAGGCTTGCAGTTTATCCGCACATCGCCCGACCATGGCACGGGATACGATATTGCAGGTCAGGGTGTTGCCTCGCCCGACTCGATGCGCAACGCCATCTATGCGGCTATCGACATCTATCGCTCGCGCAAGAATGACGAGATTGCTCACCGCAATCCCTTGCGCAAACAGTATCACGACAAAGGCGGTGCCGATATCACCATCGCCCTTACCGACGAAGAGTAAAAATAATTTTTGTTATGAATTTTGCAATTATTGCGGCCGGCGAAGGTTCGCGCCTCGTGCAAGAAGGCGTGGCAATGCCCAAACCGCTTGTAGACCTTGACGGTCGCCCAATGATACGCCGCCTCATCGACATTTTCTGCGAGTGTGGCGCTGAGAATATTTCGATAATCGTAAATGAGCAGATGACTCAGGTGCGCGAATATCTTGAGCAAGTAAAAGCTGAGATTGCCGTGCCCCTTAATCTTGTAGTGAAGTCGACACCCAGCTCAATGCACAGCTTCTACGAGGTGTCGAGCATCTTCCCCGAAGGCT
>CAZYNO010000107.1:0-6518 GCA_964648845.1 uncultured Bacteroides sp. | reverse complement strand
GTACAGTGCTCTTCACCGAAGGTCGCAACGGTCGTCGTTTCATCAACGTTACTCCCGTAGCCGAGGCTTAATAGTCACGGACTTTACCACAAAAAGTATAAAAAGTCGTTTGGTCATCGACCAAGCGACTTTTTTATTGCAAATACAGAAAATAATAAAAAAGACTCTACTATTTTTCGGCGTGCTCGTGCACTCCGAGGACGGCACGGCCAGAGGGCTCGTTGACATTTTTGAACGAGGCATCCCAAGCGAGAGCTTCGGCTGTGCTGCAAGCTACCGAGGGCACTGAGGGCACGCAAGCTGCGGCTGTTGCCGAGGGATAGTGCTCCTCGAAAATCGAGCGGTAGTAGTATTCTTCCTTGTTGCGCGGCGGATTTACGGGGAAACGCTTGGCGGCATTAGCCATCATCTCGTCGCTGACAGCATTTGAGGTATATTCTTTGAGCGAGTCAATCCAACTGTAGCCCACCCCATCGCTAAACTGCTCTTTTTGGCGCCATGCAATGCTTTCGGGCAACAAGTCTTCGCACGCTTTGCGAAGTATCCATTTCTCTATGCGACCATCCTTCGACATTTTCGACTCCGGATTTAGGCGCATAGCAACATCCAGAAATTCTTTATCGAGGAATGGCACGCGACATTCCACGCCCCATGCCGACATTGCTTTGTTGGCACGCAAGCAGTCATAGAGATGCAACTTTGAGAGTTTGCGCACTGTCTCTTCGTGGAAAGCTTGCGCCGACGGTGCCTTGTGGAAGTAAAGGTATCCGCCGAAAATTTCGTCGGCACCTTCGCCCGATAGCACCATCTTGATGCCTATTGATTTGATGACACGCGCCAGTAGATACATCGGCGTAGAGGCACGCACTGTGGTGATATCGTATGTTTCAAGATAGTAAATCACATCGCGTATGGCATCGAGGCCTTCTTGCACGGTGTAGTTTATCTCGTGATGCACCGAGCCGATATGTTCAGCTACTTTACGAGCGGCAATAAGGTCTGGAGCGCCTTTCAAGCCTATTGCAAACGAGTGGAGACGCGGCCAATAAGCGGCTTGATCGTCGTCGCTCTCAATGCGGTGCTGGGCATATTTTGCGGCTATTGCCGAGATGATAGACGAGTCGAGGCCGCCCGACAGCAATACGCCGTAGGGCACGTCGCTCATAAGGTGAGCTTTGACAGATTTTTCGATAGCATTGCGCACATCTTGGGGGTCGGCACCATTGTTTTTTACGGCGTCAAAGCTCTCCCAGTCGCGCTGATACCACTTGTGCATCGACTTGGTTTTGCTGTCGAACACGTGGCCAGGAGCAAACGGCTCGATAGTGCGGCAAACGCCTTCAAGAGCTTTCAGCTCAGAAGCGAAATAGCGTTGGCCGAGGCTATCAATGCCCATATACAAGGGAATGATGCCGATATGGTCGCGAGCCACCATGTAAAAGTCGTTGCGCTCATCGTAGAGTGCAAAGGCAAACATGCCAACGAGCTCGTCGATGAAGTCGGGGCCTTTATCAAGGTAGAGAGCAAGTATCACCTCGCAGTCGCTACCGGTTTGAAATTCATATTTACCTTTATAACGTTCTCTGATTTGACGGTGGTTATAAATTTCACCATTCACAGCGAGCACAACTTTATGGTCGGGCGAGAACAGCGGTTGTTTTCCCGACTCGGGGTCGACAATCGACAAACGTTCATGAGCCATAATGGCATGTTCGCTACAATATATGCCGGACCAATCCGGGCCGCGGTGGCGAATTTTGCGCGACATTTGTAATATTTGGGGACGAAGTGTTGACGCATCTTGCGACAAATCGAATGCAGTAACTATTCCACACATAGATTTAAGTGAGTCTAAATTATGTTTATGTTATTTTGTTGGCAAATTTATAAAATAAATATCAATTTGCAACTATTTTGACAATAAAAATATCAGATTTAATATCAGTTTAACAATTTAACAGTAAGAAGCCACGCGAGCAAAACAGTTAGAGCGCCCTTGCGAGGCGCTCTAACTTATTCTTGTTCAGGAAGTTCGTCGTAGGTTTGGTAAAGCAAATCGTTGTACGGGAAGCGAGCGAGGTGTATCTCCTTGGCTCGGTCGTAGATTTTTTGCTTCAACTCATCAATATTGATGCCTTTTTTGGCTGAGATGAACACGCAATTATCGTTCATTTTAGCCATCCACGACTGTTTGAGCTCTTCGAGCGAGATGTTCTCGCGTGTGCGGGGAGTGAGGTCGTCTTCGTCTTTGGGAGTATAAGAGAATGCATCAATTTTGTTAAAGACAAGTATCACCGGTTTGTCAGAACTGCCACAAACATCGCGCAAAGTTTTTTCAACCACGTCGATTTGCTCCTCGAAGTTGGGGTGCGAAATATCCACTACATGCACAAGGAGGTCGGCGTCGCGCACCTCATCGAGTGTAGACTTGAACGAGTTGACAAGGTGTGTGGGGAGCTTGCGGATGAACCCTACGGTATCGGTGAGCAAAACCGGAAGGTTTGCTATAGTGATTTTGCGCACTGTGGTGTCGAGCGTAGCAAAGAGTTTGTTTTCGGCAAAGACATCGCTTTTACTCAGCAAGTTCATGATAGTCGACTTGCCGACGTTGGTGTATCCGACGAGTGCCACACGAGTGAGCTTGCCGCGGTTTTTGCGCTGCATAGACTTTTGCTTGTCGATAGAGGCGAGCTCTTGCTTGAGGCGCGAAATTTTGTCGAGGATGATACGGCGGTCGGTTTCAATCTGAGTTTCACCGGGGCCACGCATACCGATACCACCGCGTTGGCGCTCAAGGTGAGTCCAGAGGCGAGTGAGTCGCGGCAGCAGGTACTGATATTGAGCGAGCTCAACCTGAGTTTTGGCGCTTGCCGTTTGAGCGCGGCGAGCGAAGATGTCGAGTATGAGGCTTGTGCGGTCAAGAATTTTCACTTGCAACTCGCGCTCAATGTTTTGCACTTGTTTTGTTGACAGGTCATCGTCGAAGATAACCATACCTATCTCGTTATCTTCAACAAATTGCTTTATTTCGTCTAACTTACCTTTGCCCACAAAGGTGCGTGAGTTGGGATAGTCAAGTTTTTGTGTGAACATGCGCACGGTTTCGGCGCCGGCAGTGTCGGCGAGAAAAGCTAATTCGGCAAGATACTCCATAGCTTTTTGCTCGGGTTGGCTTTGTGTGATAAGGCCAACGAGAACAGCGCGTTCGCTTGACTCTTGACTAATGACAAATTCTTTCATTTATAGATTAAAAATTATTCTATGTTTTAACAAATGAGCGGTGGTTATTGTTTGCTCTCGGGGCGATAAATCAACACAGCCGGATGAGTGTGGTTGAAAATGGAGTCGGCAACTTGCACAATGTAGTCGGCAGTGAGCTGCATGTATGCATTGAGCTGCGAGTCGGGCTCTTCATTGTGTATTTCAGCCATAGCGAGGCGCTGACCTTTGCCGATATAGTCCATACAGCTCATGATAAACATTGATTGCTGACGGTTTTTGAGGCGCTGCAACTCGTTGTCGGTGATGCCTTCGGTGATGACACTTTTGGCTTGAGCGATGAGAGCATCAACTGCGGTTTGCGGGTTGATATCTTCAGAAGCGAGGCGTGCATTGAGCAGAAGCAGTCCGCGGTGCTCGCTGCCCAGGATAGAGGCGTCGGCCTCGGCAAACATGCTTGCGCCGTCGTCAATGATGAGTCGGCGGTAGAAGCGCGAGGCGTGGCCTGCCGAGAGCAAGTCGGTGATGGCATCGGCAGCATAATAGCCGGGGGTGCCGTATTCGTCCATAAGATATGCCACGGTGATTGTTGTAGCGGGTACGGGGCCGCTGACTGTTTTGGTTTTCGGCTCGCTGAGGTTGGGGATATCGGGGAGACGACGCGGCTTGTGGCTGCGTGCGGGGATGTCGCCAAACCATTTTTTTGTGAGCTCGGCGGCGCGCTCAAACGAGATGTTGCCGGTCACTGCCACAACGGCATTCGAGGGTGTGTAGTTGCGGTCGAACCAGCCAAGCATATCTTCACGCACCACGGCACGCAGATGCTCGGGAGTTTTACCGATTACGGGCCATGAATAGGGATGGTCGCCGTAAATCATGCCGCGCAAATGGTGCATAAGGTCGCCGTAGGGGCGATTGAGGCATTGCTGTTTGAATTCTTCAATCACCACGTCGCGTTGCACGTCGAGTGTGTGTTGCGACAGCGAGGGGGCGAGCATACGGTCGCTCTCAAGGTGGAACAATGTCTCGACATTGTGCGCAGGTGCTATATCATAAAAATTGGTGAAATCGTTGCTTGTCCAGGCATTGTTTTCGCCGCCGGCTTCAGTGATTTCACCGTCATAGTCAGGAATATTTTGTGAGCCTCCAAACATCATGTGCTCAAACAGGTGAGCTATGCCTGTGAGGTTGGCATCTTCGTCGCGAGCGCCGGCATCTACCAGCACATTGAGAGCGACCATTGCAGTTGACGAGTCCTGACAATGTATCATACGCAAACCGTTGTCGAGCGACAGACGGTTTGCGACGATAAGAGATTGCGTATTTTCGGTGCTCAAAGTTTTACCTCCTTCATCGAAAGGATGATTACATCTTCGACGGGACGGTCGTTGCGGTCGGTTTCAACCTTTTGGATTTTGTCAACGACCTCCATGCCTTTAATCACCTCGCCAAACACGGTGTAAGAGCCGTCGAGGTGAGGAGTGCCGCCTTCGGTGGTGTAGGCTTTAGAGATTTCTTCGGGCAATTGAGCTGCGGGCTTACCTTCGAATTTGGCTTCAACTTGCTCGATGAGTTGTTGTTGAAGTTTTTGCAGACCGGCATTGTCCTGCTGAGCTTGCATAGCACGAATTTCGCTCATGTGCTCTTGTGCGAGGCGATTGAATTCTTCTTGTTTCTCGCGGAAAGCGTATTGTTGAGCTATTTGCTGCATTTGAGCTTCGCTGACTTTGCGACCTGTGACGATGTAGAATTGGCAGCCGCTTGATTTTTTCTCGGGGTTAACGTTGTCGCCGGTGCGAGCAGCAGCCAAGGCGCCACGTTTGTGGAAGTGTTTTGGATATACAAATTCGGCGTCGATTTCGTAGCCGGTGTCACCTTCGCCAAGCATTTGACCGGGTTTGGCGTGACGGCTGTCGGGGTCGCCGGCTTGCACCATAAAGTCGTTGATAACTCGGTGGAAGAGAAGACTGTCGTAGAAGCAATCTTTCACGAGTTTGAGGAAGTTTGTTTGGTGTTTGGGTGTATCACCATACAGGCGCACGGTGATGTCGCCCATGTTGGTGTGTATCTCTACGTAACGGTCGGGTAGCACTTGCATATCTTCTTGTTTTGTTTGAGCGTTGTTGATTGAGTCGGCCTCGGCAGCTTGTTTGTCAGCATTGTTAGCGCCGCAAGCAGTGAGGGTTGCAGCCAAGGCAAATATTGAACATAATTTTTTGATAAACATATTGTTTTGACGGTTAGATTAGACCTTCGGGGAAAAGACGTTTGTACATGCGACGGAAGTTGTTGTCGGTGGCAGAGAGCTCGGCGGCACGCTCGGCATAGTTTTCGCCATAGAGGCTTTGCATGAGGTCGCCGATGTAGCGGTGCTCGCGGTCGCGGTCGATTGTAGCAGCAACAAGATTGCGCACGGCATCGCCATAGCGCACGTCATCAATAGCATTGAGATAGCGAGCAGCCGAAGCCATAAATTGGCCGGTGAGGTCTACTTTGCGCAGATTGTCAACCAAGCGGTCAAGGTCGTCATCACATTTGCCGATGTTATTAGCAATATATTCATAAGTTTGCAGACCGTCGGGGTCTGTACTTAATGTTTTAAGTTCTTCGTCAGTCATAAGTATTTTAAGTTTGTGTCTAAGCTTTATATATATCGCAAAATTACGAAAAAAGCGCTAATATCGCAAAACTTCTATGCAAAGTTTGCGGCACAAACAACAAACCCGGCGTTTGTGATGTGCGCCGGGCTTATTGTAGTGCTGTATGTAGAAATTATTTTTTCTTGTCAGCAGGTTGTTTATCTTGCTTTGTGATGCCAAAAATCAAGTCTTTGATTTCTTGCACAAGTTTTTTGGCTTCGTCTACGGTGCGAGCCTCGGCATATATGCGGATGATGGGCTCGGTGTTCGACTTGCGCAAGTGCACCCAGCTGTGGGGGAAGTCGATTTTCACGCCGTCGATATCGGTGATTTTTTCTTCGGCGAATTTTTGTTTCACTGCCTCAAAGATGCGCTCGATGTTTATGTCTTCGGTGAGCTGTATTTTTGATTTTGTGATTTGATATTCGGGATAGTCGGCTTTGAGTTCGCTGACTTTCTTGCCGCTCTTGGCAAGGAGGGTGAGGAATAGCGCTACGCCCACCAAAGCGTCGCGGCCGTAGTGCAACTCGGGATAAATGACTCCACCGTTGCCTTCGCCGCCAATCACGGCGCGAATGTGTTTCATCAGCGATGTTACGTTCACCTCGCCAACGGCTGAGGCCACGTATGGGCAGCGATGTTTTGCAGCGATGTCGCTGA
>CAZYNO010000106.1:0-6529 GCA_964648845.1 uncultured Bacteroides sp. | reverse complement strand
CTGAAGTGTATTCGCCAACCAAAAATTTAACCACGTTGGCACCGATGCGCGATGATACCTCGTCGACAGCCGTAAATTCTTTCACGCCGTCGTATTCGTCAGTGTGGATGATACCCACAACTTTATTGGGGTCGATTTTGAGTATCGGTGAGCCGATGCGGTCGTTTGCTGCGTAAACGGGAATTTCGCGGCGGTAAGGAGGATCTAAGGGCATGTAAACGTCGTGCATGCCATAGAGTGCTTTAGGCAATTTGTGGTTGATTTCCACAAAAATTTTATCTGCCATAGCAGCGTACGTGGCAACGTTGCCCACACCGCAACCAAGCAACACCTCACCGTTGTCGGTGATGTCGGTAGCTTCGATGATGGCGTAGTTCACTTTGCCATAAAATCCGTAGCGTGTTTCTTGAGCCATCTCCGAGAGGTGACGGTCAAAGTAGTGCACGTCGTGAGTGTTGATGCGGGCACGCAAAGCCGGGAGGTTTTGGTAGGGTGCGCGCATGTTAATGGCGTTGTTGTCGGCGAGAATTGTGTCAACGTGGCGGTTTGTAGAAGCGCCCGAAAACAAGTTAACCTTGAATTCGCCACCTTCGTCGTGAATTTTTTTAGCTTTATGAGCTACTGCTTCGGTTACTGCTTTAGGAGTGCCGGGAGCTGTAAAGCCTGAGAGACCAAGAGTGTCGCCATGATTAATCATTTCGGCGGCTTCTTCGGCCGTAATGTTATTAAATGCCATAATTATATTTTTACTTGTTTGGTCCTGGTATTTTTGGTCAAAATTTGGTTTTTTCGTAATTTTGCACAAAATTAGAAATAAGTGTGCAATCACACAAATTATTTACGCAAAAATAAATGAAATCAGAACACACTTCGATATCGACGAACGAAAAAAACGCAAATGTTCGCCATTTATTCATAGAAACTTACGGCTGTCAGATGAATGTTGCCGACAGTGAAGTGGTGGCTGCCGTGATGCAGATGGCAGGCTACGAAATCACCGAGGATATCACCGACGCCGACGCCATTCTGCTCAACACTTGTTCTATCCGCGACAATGCCGAGCAAAAAATTGTGCACCGTCTGGAATATCTTGCCTCGCTGCGCCGCAAAAAATCAACAAAACTCATTGTTGGTGTGATTGGTTGCATGGCTGAGCGCGTGCGCCAAACCCTCATCGACGACCATGGCGTTGACCTTGTTGCCGGCCCCGACAGCTATCTCGACCTCCCCGCTCTCTTCGCTGCTGCCGAAACAGGCTCTAAAGCCATAAACGTTGAACTCAGCACAACAGAGACTTATCGCGAAATCATTCCCTCGCGCATCACCGGAAACCGTGTCAGCGGTTTTGTGTCGATTATGCGCGGTTGCAACAACTTCTGCTCTTATTGCATTGTGCCTTACACTCGCGGCCGCGAGCGCTCACGGCCTGTCGACAGCATCCTCGCCGAGGTTGCCGACCTCCGTGCCAAAGGCTTCAAAGAAGTGACTCTGCTCGGACAAAACGTAAACAGCTACAAATATACCGACGAAGCCGGCTCTGTCACCGACTTCTCGCACCTCCTTGCCCGCGTGGCCGAGGCTGCCCCCGAATTGCGCGTGCGCTTCACCACCTCGCATCCCAAAGATATGACCGACGAGACCATCGCCGTCATGGCAAAATATCCCAACATCTGCCGCCACATCCACCTCCCGGTGCAAAGCGGTTGCAACAAGGTGCTCAAGGATATGAACCGCAAATACACCCGCGAGTGGTATCTCGACCGCATTGCCGCCATACGCAAAGCTATGCCCGACTGTGGCATCTCTACCGACCTCTTCACAGGCTTCCACAACGAGACCGAAGACGATTTTCAAGAGACACTCTCGCTGATGCGCGAAGTGGGCTTCGACTCGTCGTTCATGTTCAAATATAGCGAGCGCCCCGGCACCCTCGCGTCTAAAGTGATGCCCGACAACGTGCCCGAAGATGTCAAGATTGACCGCCTCAACCGCATGATAGCTCTGCAAAACGAGCTCTCGGCCGAGTCAAATCGTCGCGACATAGGCAAAACTTTCGAGGCATTGGTTGAAGGCGTGTCAAAACGCAGCACTCAGCAATGGGTGGGCCGCACACAGCAAAACAAAACCTGTGTGTTCCCCCGCGGAGACTATCGCGTTGGCGACACTGTCAAGGTGCATGTTATTGATGCATCGTCAGCTACGTTGATATGTGAGCTCGCATAATTGCTTTAAAAAACGTTAAATTTACATGAATAAGCCTTTGTTTTGAGCCGTAAAGCCTTGACAAAGGCTTATTCATGTTGTAATTTTGTAACTCATTATGTTTTAACCGATGGCACAAAAAAAATCCTTCAAAATCTCAACATTTGGTTCACAAGCCACCTCAGTGGTTAGCGTGGCCTTGACACTGCTGATACTCGGCGTGCTGGGCTTGACCTTGTTGGCAGCACGCTCACTCACCGATGCCGTAAGCCAAAATGTTGCCGCTACCGTGAAAGTCTCGCCCGAAGTTAGCGACGTTGCCCTCAACAAACTCAAGCAACAGTTCGCCAAAGCTCCATATTTGGTGTCGTACACCTACACCTCCGCCGACCAAGTGCTGGCACAAGAGGTGCAATATATCGGCGAAGAAGTGACAACGCTGCTCGATGAAAATCCATACAGCGCCGAGTTTGAACTGCACTTCAAAAAGAAGTACACCAACACCGACTCAATAAACGCCATCACAGCAAGATTGCAAAAGAACGAAGCTATCGACTCGGTCATCACCGACACCACGGTGGTTGAAAACGTAAATCGCTCGCTCAGCAAACTCACTATAGTGCTGCTCGTCATCGCCGCCGCACTGCTGCTGATATCTTTTGTGCTGATAAACAACACGGTGAGTCTCGCCATCTATTCACGCCGCTTCATCATACACACCATGAAGCTCGTGGGCGCAACTCCCGGCTTCATACGCCGTCCGTTTGTTAACGCCGGCATTGTCAACGGCCTCATCTCGGGCATCATAGCCTCAATAGTGTTGGCTTGCGCTCAGACCTACGCCGTAAACCTTGACGCTGACATCGCCGCCACACTCTCGTGGGAAAGCTCGATTGTGGTGTATGTTGGCATAATAATCATAGGCATGCTGGTGTGCGCCTTTGCCTCGTTTTGGGCAACAAGCCGATACCTGCGTCGCAACTACGACAGCCTATATCGCAAGTAAAGAGAAAAGATAATTAAAAAGTAAAACTACAATTAAATATATTATGAGTGCTCAAAACACCTCAAACAAGCAAAGCACCACAATCAAAAAACAATCGCACGACACGCTGCCGTTGGTGCGCCGCAACTTCATCTACATGGCTATTGCCGGCGCAATGATTGTTGTGGGCTTTTTGCTGATGCTCGGTGGCGGCTCGCAAACCGGCTCCGGCGATTTCAATCCTGAAATATTCAGCACACGTCGCATTGTGATTGGTCCGGCGTTGGCATTTCTCGGCTTTTTAGGCATGGCTATTGCCATCATTGTGCGTCCCGAAGCAATGAAAAAGAACGACAAATAAGCCTGTCAGCGCACAACAACAAACCTATAACCACCACTATCATTATCATCATAAAATAGCAAAATCACCAATATGGACTGTATTGATGCCCTTATACTCGGTTTGGTGCAAGGCCTTGCCGAATTCCTTCCCATTAGTTCGTCAGGACACCTCGAAATTTTCAATAAGCTGCTCGGCCTCGGCATTGACGGCGCCGAAAGCCTGCAATTTGACGCAGTGCTCCACGTGGCTACAGTGCTCAGCACCATCCTTGTGCTCTGGCACGAATTTTCAGGCTTGTGCAAATCGTTCTTCACTTTCAAACGCGACGACAACACCAACACCGTGCTCAAAATCATCGTTTCGTGCATCCCCGTGGGCATTGTCGGCGTATTCTTCAAAGATGCCGTAGAAGGCTTCTTTGGCGCAAACCTCAGCGTTGTCGGCACATGTCTCTGCATCACAGCATTGTTGCTTGCCTTCGCTTACTTCACTCGCACACGCACCAACACCGGCAAAACCTCGCACATAGTGTCGGGCTCTGCAGGCCGCGAAATTTCATATATCGACGCATTTGTCATCGGTTGCGCCCAAGCCGTGGCAGTGTTGCCCGGTCTCAGCCGCTCAGGCTCAACCATCGCAACAGGCATATTGCTTGGCAACAAGCGCGACAAAGTGGCGCATTTCTCATTCCTCATGGCCATCATCCCCATCCTGGGTAACGCTTGTCTCGACGCTCTCAAAGCGTTGCAAGGCAAAGATCCCATGGGTTCGATCGGCTTGATGCCTTGTGTTGTGGGCTTCATCACCGCATTTGTTGTGGGCTGCATAGCTTGCAAATGGATGATCAATATGGTGCGTCGTGGCAACATGGTTTGGTTTGCAGCTTATTGCGCTATTGTAGGTCTGATTTGTCTCATTTTTGGCTAAACTTTTATCACTTTAAAAGCGTTGTCTTTATAATGAACTTTTTAGACGGAGAAATATTATATCTTGATAAGCCGCTGACTTGGACTTCGTTTGACGCTGTCAAACGCACTCGCGGAGCAATTTTGCGCCGCCTCGGCATCAAAAAAATTAAAGTAGGACACGCCGGAACTCTTGATCCACTGGCTACCGGCGTGATGATTCTAACCACCGGCAAAGCTACTCGACGCATCGAAGAGCTGCAAGCCGGAGTGAAAGAATATGTAGCAACCATTGCCCTCGGGGCAACCACTCCCTCTTTCGATCTTGAGACGCAGATCGACGAAACGTACCCCACTGACCACATCACCCGTGAGCTCGTGGAGCAGGCCCTCTCTCAATTCAAAGGCCGCATTGAGCAAGTGCCGCCGGCCTACTCCGCAATAAAGATTGACGGCAAACGTGCTTATCACATGGCTCGCAAAGGTCAGCAACCCGAACTCAAAGCCAAAGTTTTGGTGATTGACGAAATTGAATTGCTCTCATTCGCGCCCACAGAGATTGTTGTGCGCGTGGTGTGCAGCAAAGGAACCTACATCCGAGCTCTCGCTCGCGACATCGGGCTTGCCCTCAACTCAGGCGCCCACCTCACCGCCCTGCGACGCACTCGCGTTGGCGACATCACCGCCGATATGTGCCTCAGCGTCGACGATATGGCCGAGTTGATACGCACCACTCCCATCGAGATGCCCGAAGACTATTCGCAGAACTAATTATTCGATTATACTTACAACTACACAACTAATATATATAAGATATTAACACATGAAACTGTCGCAATTTAAATTCCAGCTTCCTGAACAATTGATTGCCCAATATCCCTCTGAAGAGCGCGATATGGCACGTATGTTGGTGCTCCACCGCAAAACCGGCGAAATTGAACACCGCATATTTAAGGATATCCTCGGGTACTTCAACGAAGGTGACGTGATGGTCTTTAACGACACTCGTGTTTTTCCGGCTCGCCTCTATGGCAATAAAGAGAAAACCGGAGCTCGCATCGAAGTGTTCTTGCTGCGCGAGCTCAACGAAGAAAACAAATTGTGGGACGTGCTTGTGGAGCCCGCTCGCAAAATCCGCATCGGCAACAAACTTTACTTCGGCGACGATGAGTCGATGGTGGCTGAGGTTATCGACAACACCACCTCGCGCGGCCGCACTCTCCGCTTCCTCTACGACGGCCCTCACGACGAATTTAAAGAAGCCCTCTATAAGCTTGGCATGACTCCGCTCCCCGAGTATATCACTCGCGAACCCGAGCCCGAAGACGCCGAGCGCTACCAAACAATCTTTGCGCAAAAAGAAGGCGCCGTGGTTGCTCCAGCAGCAGGTATGCACTTCTCGCGCGAACTGCTCAAACGCCTCGAAATTAAAGGCGTGGAACGTGGATTTATCACCGTGCACAGTGGCCTTGGCAACTTCCGCGAAATTGACGTCGAAGACCTCACCAAGCACCGCATGGACTCAGAGCAAATGAGCGCAAACCAACAGCTCATTGACATTGTCAACAAAGCTAAAGACAACGACCGCCAGGTTTGCGCCGTTGGCACCTCAGTGCTTCGCGGCATAGCCAGCGCAGTGAGCATGGGCGGACACATGAAGCTCTACGAGGGATGGACCAACAAATTCATCTTCCCGCCCTACGACTTCACCGTCAGCACATCGCTGGTCACTAACTTCCATCTGCCTTACTCAACAATGTTGATGATGGTGACTGCCTTTGGCGACTACGACATGGTGATGAATGCCTACAACGAGGCTATCAAAGAAGAATACAAATTCGGAGCTTATGGCGACGCCATGCTCATAATTGACTAACGCATAACAAGCGGGTGCCTTCAACCTATGTTTGGGCGCCCGCTTGCTGTATTTTTACTAACCTTTAAACCCCGTATTTTTATGGAGTTTTTATATGACATTATTTGGGCCTTTGTGTGGCTGGTAGTGCTTAAAGTTATCGAAGAACTGCTATCGCGTCGCTACAAATCAAAATGGCTCTGCTTCATCCTCGCCTTCATCGCAACAATGCTCCTCGT
>CAZYNO010000105.1:3611-6552 GCA_964648845.1 uncultured Bacteroides sp. | reverse complement strand
GGCACGAGGTCGTTAACGAAAAACGACTCCATTTGCAATTTCGGATTTACGGGCGAGTCCCAATACCACGAGTTCAACCCCGAAGGCATCACAAACACCATGCCGTAGTAGTCGGCAAAACGGCCCAAATCGGGGCGTATCTTGCCCCACGAGCGATAGTCGCCGCCATGGCCGTTGAGCAAATAAACGGTGGGCAGGTCGGTGCGTTTGGCTGCGGCTTCGGGCACGATAACAGTTACGCGCATAGGCTTTTCGAGATATTTAGTGGGCACAGAGATTGTGTCGGTCGTGAAGGCATTGGCAGCAACAGTGCACAGCACTGCCAACACCGCAAAAAGCAATGATTTGAGTTTCATTATTTTTTATTATTTTGTGTGATTTGATGCAGAAAAACGCACATGCAGATATTTCACAATGAGGTCGGCAATATCTTCAAGCGAAAGCACCGACGAGTTGAAGGTGAGGTCGTAGCTCGTGGCATCGCCCCAGCGCTTGTCGGTATAAAAGTTATAGAAGTTGGCACGCAGCTTATTGGTCTTTTCAACAAAAGCCTGAGCCTGGTCGTGAGTCTTTGATGCATCGCGGCTCATCACGCGCTGCACACAATCCTCTTTCGAGGCATGCACAAACACATTGACAAGATTGGGCACGTCGCGCAACACATAGTCGGCCGAGCGGCCAACAATCACGCACGGGCCTTGCTCGGCAATATTGTGCATAAAGTCGCATTGTGTTTTATATAGCGCATCATCGGCTATCGACGAGGCACTGTCGAACCATGCCACGGGGTTCACGCCAAGATTGAACGAAAACAAGCCACCCAGCAACACCGGACGACGCTCATCGTTACGCTCAAAAAATTCAGCCGACAGCCCGGCTGCGGCAGCAGCCTGCATCAGCAACTCTTTGTCGTAAAAAGCTATGCCCAAGCGCTCGGCGAGCAAACGGCCAAGCAGACGACCACCGCTACCCATCTGACGGCCAACGGTTATCACATATTTTTCAGGTAATGTATTCATATCAGTAGCTGTATTTTTCAACAAATTTACGAATAATTTGAAATTAAGCATAAATCAGCGCTTAAAAATTGTGTAAACTATTGTTTTTTTGACAGAAAGTTGTAAATTTGCCGCCGATAGACGAAGACACAAATCTCATAACGCAAACTAAAAAATACTAACACTAAGAAGTTGTGCCCGACACATAAAACAAAGGGTAACCATTCATGAAAAAACTCATACTTCTTGCTTCTGCCGCCATCGCATGCACGCTTTGCTCTTGCGGCAACAACGCCAAATCTGACAGCACTCTCGGCGACATCGTCACCGAAGAGCAACTCGACTCTGCAGCACAAGCCGCATCTGCCAACGCTATCAACAACCCCGCCGAAGTGACCGAAGGCGCTCCCCAAAACGCCGACGCCGAAGGACTGCTCGCCAAATATAAACTTCTGGTGGAGCAATACGAACAATTCGCCGATAAAGCCGACAATGCCGATATCAACGAATTGGCACACAAAGCCTCAGACCTTGCTCAGCAAATCAACTCTACACAACAACAAATTGTTCAACTGCAAGGCTCTCTCTCTGACGACGAGCTCACCCGCCTCAGCAAACTGTCGAAAAAATTTACCGACGCAGCCTCTAAAGTGCAACAAGCAATCAGCTCTTCAAGCCAAGTCGTAACTAACAATAAACTCAAAGAATAATCATAACCATTTTTATTGTTGTGCCCGACACATATCAGGGTATATTTAAGTATGAAAAAAATTAATTTCTTGGCAATAGCCGCTATCAGCTGCACTCTTTGCGCTTGTGGCAGCGGTGACAAAGGCGCCGCTAACGACTCTATCGCAGCAGCCGCACAAGGCGAAGCCACCGAAAACGTTGACGAAGCTGCCGCTACCGGCGACGAAACCGAATTGCAAGAAGGCGAAAACGGCGAAGCTACAGCTGCCGATGCCAAACAAGTTAGCGCCGAAGACGCTGCTAACGCCGAAAGCTTGCTCAATAAATACTCTGAGCTGGTAAACAAATACACCACTCTCGCAAGCCAACTCAAAAGCTCTAACGCCTCACAACTCGCCGGCCAACTCACCAGCCTCGCTTCTGAAACATCACAAGTGCAAAGCGCTCTCGAAGCCGTAAAAGGCAACCTCACCAGCGCTCAATCGTCTAAACTCGCCGAGTTGACTAAGAAATACTCTAGCGCCGCATCTACCGCCTCAACCCTGCTCAAAGGCGTTGACACAAGCTCAGTGAAGGACGCCGCCAAACAAGTGGCATCCAACGCTGCCAACGAAGCAAAATCTAAAGCCGTAGAAGCAGCTTCAGCCAAAGCCGGCGAAGCCGCAAGCAAACTCCTCGGCAAATAATCCCTCCCCCAAAATACTAACAAGAGGCTGCGTCATTTTTTTGATTTATGACACAGCCTCATTTTTTTGCCATATTTCTTGGCGATAATCTTGAAAAGGTGCAAAAACCGCCCTCTCAAAGTCTTGAAAACGTGCAAAATCTATAATTATGAAAAGAAAAATCTATGCTCAATTGCTTGAATGGAAGCGTGTTAGCAAGGGAGATACGGCCTTGCTGATTGAAGGGGCTCGTCGAATAGGCAAAAGCTATATTATCGGCGAGTTTGCTCGCAATGAATATGAGTCGCACATAATTGTAGATTTTAGTAGGGCTTCGGCTGCTGTAATCAATTTATTTAATGATTACCTTGACGATATCGACACACTGTTGGCTAATCTGCAAACTTACTACGGCAAACGCCTTAATCCGCGAAGCTCAAGCAGCGAGGAGGCACATTCGTTGATAGTGTTCGACGAAGTGCAATTTTGCCCGCGCGCACGTCAAGCCATAAAATATCTTGTTGAAGATCGGCGATTTGACTATGTAGAAACAGGTTCGCTGATTTCCATAAAGAAGAATGTGAAGGG
>CAZYNO010000105.1:0-3511 GCA_964648845.1 uncultured Bacteroides sp. | reverse complement strand
ATATACTCAGACTATATCGCAACGACATTAGCAAGTATGCAGACAATCAAGAAACAAAAGTGACGGCAATATTTGATGAGATACCCGGGCAACTGCAAAAGCGTGAGAAGAAATTTAAGCTCTCGGCATTGCAGCCGGAGGCTCGTATGCGCGACTACTCGCAGGCTTTCTTTTGGCTGAGCGATTCAAAAATTATAAATTGCTGCTACAACTCTACAGCGCCGAATGTTGGTCTGCGCATGAACCTTGAGCGCACTACGCTAAAGTGCTATATGGGTGACACCGGTTTGCTTATAAGTCTTGCTTTTGATGATACCAAAACCTCAAAGCAGGAGCTATATACCAAGTTGCTGTTTGACAAGTTGGAAGTAAATTCGGGTATGATTGTTGAAAATGTGGTGGCTCAAATGTTGAGGGCTGCTAATCACAAATTGTACTTTTTTAGCCGTGTCTCGCGCGAAAATGCAGAAGACTCTATGGAGATTGATTTTTTGATATCGAAATCGACTCTTACGAGCCGGCACAATATAAGTCCGATAGAGGTAAAATCGAGCACTCGCTACACCATCATGTCGCTTCGAAAGTGTATGGCAAAATATGCATCGCAGCTCTCTACGGCCTACGTATTGCATTCGGGTGATGTTGAGCAGCGCGATGGCATTGTCTACCTCCCGCTCTACATGGCTCCCCTACTATAGCCCAACAGTCGCAGATTTGCGACAGCTCAAGCGGCTTGTTTGGGTGGGATTTAATGAGGATTTAAAGGGGATGAAATAGTTTTGAAACAATATATGGCGTACTTTGCTAATGAAAAAAATGGATTAGCATGGACATATTGTTTTTAGGTATTATCATCTTTTTGTTTGTGTTGGCGATTTTTGATTTGTCGGTAGGCGTTAGCAACGATGCTGTCAATTTCTTAAATTCGGCCATCGGCTCGCGCGCAGCATCATTCAAGAAGGTTATTTTTGTTGCTGCTATAGGTGTTTTTATCGGTGCAGCTATGAGTAATGGTATGATGGATATTGCACGTCATGGCATATTTCGCCCCGAGCATTTCTCGTTTTATGAGGTGATGTGTATTTTTATGGCGGTGATGGTGACAGACGTCATTTTGCTTGATATATTTAATACGTTGGGCATGCCCACGTCGACAACGGTGTCGATGGTGTTTGAGCTGCTTGGTGCGGCGTTTGCCGTGTCGCTGATAAAAATTGTGGGCGCTGACAGCGGCTTGGGTCTTGCCGACTTGCTGAATACGGAGAAGGCGTTGTCGGTGATTTTGGGCATATTTCTGTCTATTGCCATAGCATTCTTTTTTGGCACGGTGGTGCAATTTGTTTCGCGACTGATATTCACTTTCAACTATCGTCGCAATTTGACGTGGAAGATAGGTGTGTTTGGCGGCATAGCCACTACAGCGATATTCTACTTTCTAATCATCAAGGGGGCAAAAGATTTGACGTTTATGACCCCCTCTATCAAAGAATATGTAGCCGCCAATACGCACTACATAATCGGCGGATGCTTTGTGCTGTCGACAGTCGTGATGCAGGTGTTGCATTGGTGCAAGGTGAATGTGTTTAAGGTGATAGTTTTGATGGGAACTTTTGCATTGGCAATGGCTTTTGCCGGCAATGATCTTGTCAACTTCATCGGCGTGCCCTTGACCGGATTTGCAGCCTTTCAAGATTATGTGGCAAACGGCCGCGGTGATGCGCAAGGCTTCATGATGCAGTCGCTGACCGGGTCGGCAAATACACCAATCTACTTTTTGCTTGGCGCCGGCGCTATCATGGTGTATGCGTTGGCAACGTCGAAAAAAGCGCGCACGGTGATAAATACCAGCGTTGGCTTGAGCAGCCAGAAAGGCGGCGATGAGATGTTTGGCTCGTCGCGCATAGCGCGGCACTTGGTGCGCTCGTCGTTGGCAGTGTACAATCGGGCACTGCGCGCCATTCCCACCGGCACTCGCGTGTGGCTATGCCGCCGCTTCAACACCAATCAGGCTATATTGGAAGACGGTGCATCGTTCGACTTGATACGCGGCTCGGTGAATCTTACACTTGCCGGAGCACTGATAGCAGTTGGCACGTCGCTGAAATTGCCGTTATCTACCACCTACGTCACATTTATGGTGGCTATGGGCTCGTCGTTGGCCGACCGCGCTTGGGGCCGTGAGAGCGCCGTATTTCGCATCACAGGCGTAATCTCGGTGATTGGTGGATGGTTTATCACAGCCGGGGCAGCGTTTATCGGTGCCGCGATAGTTGCCACAGTGATGTGCTATGGCGGAGTGATAGCCATGGTTTTGGCGGCTGTGACAGCATTGGTGCTGTTGGTGCGCAATAATATCAAATATCGCCGTAAGAAGGCTGAGGAGAAAGATGATGTGCTTTTTCAGTCAATACTCACCACTGAAGATAAAGCCGAGGCGTGGAATTTGCTCCGGATATATCTTGCCGAGAAGCAAAGCGAGTTTCTCGATTACGGGCTTAGCGCCTACACTGCAGTGTCAAACGGCTTTGTTCGCGACGAGGTGCGCACGCTTGGCCGATTAGACAAAGAGTTGGCGCGCAAAAAGGCATACCTCAAGAGCATACGCCGCAAGGAGACACTCTGCTTGCAGCGCATAGACCGAGTGACGGCGATTGAGCGCAACACATGGTTTTATTTGGCAAACAACTGTCTGATGGCAATGCTCTACAATCTGCGGCGCATCAACGAGGTGTGTCTTGAGCACGTGGCAAATAATTTTCATCCGCTACCCGAGAGCTTTGCCGCCGACTTTGCGCCCATAAGAGAGCAGATTGAGATGGTGTTCAGCCAAAGCATACATGCCATACGCCAACGAGATACCGACGATGTGACAGCTTTGCGCCGTCAGTGCGACAAAATTAAAGACCAATTGCGCGACGAGTGTCACCGCGTGTACGATTATCTTCAGACCGGCAACAGCGAGCGCCTGTCAGTGTCGTATGTGTATCTCAACCTGCTGCAAGAGTCGCAGGACATGGTGTCGAACTTGCGCAAATTGCTGCGCGCATCGCACAAGCTGAATATTACATTTTTATTAAATCAGTAGCAGCGTCGTTGACAGTCGGATAAAAGTTGTAATTTTGTGTGTCAAAACATAATTATGATTGTATGGCTGCCTGTAAAATACTTATTGTAGACGACGAAGAGACTCTGTGCGAGGTGTTGAAACTGAACTTGGAGGCTGAAGGATATGAGGCAGATACGGCTTGCAGTGCGGAAGATGCGCTGAAGCTGCATCTGTCGCAATATTCGCTGATATTGCTCGACATAATGATGGGCGAAATGAATGGCATTCAGTTTGCACGATTGCTGAAAAGCAAAGCCGACACCAAACATATCCCTATCATCTTTTGCACGGCAAAAGACACTGAAGACGATATGGTGCTTGGCCTCAATCTCGGCGCCGACGACTATATCATGAAGCCTTATACAATACGCAATGTTGTGACGCGTGTGCGCACGGTGCTCAGAC
>CAZYNO010000104.1:0-6592 GCA_964648845.1 uncultured Bacteroides sp. | reverse complement strand
GTGGCAACGAATTGCAACTCATCGAAAGTATTCAAACTAAACTTCTTACTTTGCCCGACAGCACTATTGTGCTTCCCGGACATGGCCCTCACACATCAATAGCCGCCGAAAAGGCACACAATCCCTATATCAGATAGATTGGTGTTTACACCCAAAAGTGCAACGGGTCGAATTTGTCGGCGTCAAAGTTGTCAATTTCGTCATCCGACGTCACATCGAGAAAGTGACTCATAAAGATGCCGAGACCAACTTGTGTGAGCTGACAAACTCCGGTCCAGTCAATGTCTTCGCCGAACGAGAAACTGCGGTCGCTATCCATCACATTACGCGCAATGTCACGGGCTTCGTCAATGCGATGAAGCCTGATTAGGCTCATCACTTTAGCTACTTTTATCATGCAATTTGTATCCATATCTTTCGACTGATAGGTTACAATTGTATCGTAGCATTGTTGCCATTTTTGAGCGATAAAATACAATATGGCAAGCGTTGTGTGCATATTGTCAATATCGTCACTGTTAGCATTCGGATGCGGCATACTGAAGAAGAATTCAAGCACAGCCATAGCACCAAGAAACTTACATTCTGCCGTGAGCCCTTCAACCCATTCTTTCCAATGACGCGGCGCTTCTTCCTCGGTTGAGACGCTTATCAAATTGTTCCAAATGGCACTGAGTGCCGGCTTTGCCCTGTCGGGCGCAATTGTGAGCAGACGGTCTATAAACACATCTGACTGCGGAAACAACTCGGCATAGTTGCACAAGTCGTCGATTATCTCTTGATGATGCTCTTTGTATTTTGCGTATACAAAAAGTTTGGCATTGACCAATGCCTCGGCAATCTCCTGGTCAAACGGATTGATTGCTACAATCTTTTCTATCTCGTCAATTTTGCCTTCAAGAGCCAAGGTGTGTGCCTTGATTTGAAGTGCCGGAAGAAACTCAGGGTCGATGGCAAGACACATTTCCAACGCCTCAAATCCTTCTTTCTTCTTGCCGGCAGCAAAATACGACTTTGTGAGCATATCCCAATACTCCACACTATACGGACTTTCGCCTACCAACTCTTCAAGCAACGGAGTGGTGCGCTCAAAGTCTCCGCTTTCAAACGATAGTGCGGCAACCTCAAACAGCAGCGTTGGCAAGAATGTTGTTTTCTTGCGCAAGTTGTCGAAGTTTTCATACAACCAATCACTGTTATTTGTCTCAAAGGCAAAATTAACCAATTGTATCATCTCCTCATCATCGAGCATACGGCTTTTGTCGGCGACAATTTCGTCGAGCGTCTTTTCGGCGGTCTCCTTAGTCATGCCGTCTGCGCGATATTTCAGCAGATTTGTGATTAGTGTGCCTTTGTCGGCAATATCATTTGTGAATGACAATACGGCTTCATTTCCCAACACGTCTGAATAGAGCACTCCTCGGCGCTCTAACAAAGCTTTGCTTTCGGGAAAATAGCGCGCGCCCCACAACAGTGCCTCTGTGCGAAGATAGTCGTTGCCTATATCTCCGGCGTAGTCAAAGATTGTGAGTAGCTCGTCTTCGTCAAACCAGCTATCAGCACCACCCTTTTTCAGGGCGGCGCTAAAGCGGTCTAAAAGTTGTTGATGTTGTTCGCGATAATCGTCCATCTATCGTCTTTAGGCAACGCCGATTACTTCTTTTGTGCCTTTTCCCAGCTGTCTTTCAATGCAATTGTGCGGTTGAAAATCAATTTTTCGGGTGTTGAGTCGTAGTCGGGAGTGAAATAACCGATGCGTTGGAATTGGAATTTTGTGCCGCGTTGAGCGTGTTCGGCTACAAACGGCTCTACTTTTGCGTTGCTGATAACTTTTAGTGAGTCGGGATTGAGCAATTCGCGGAAGTCGTGCTCAGTGTCGGCGCTCGGATTTTCTACATTGAAGAGTCGGTCGTAGAGACGCACCTCTGCATTGATTGCATGAGAAGCTGATACCCAGTGGAGTGTGCCTTTCACTTTGCGCATAGCTCCTTCCGAACCGCTGTGTGTGTCGGGGTCGTATGTGCAATGTATCTCGGTGATATTGCCTTCAGCATCTTTAACCACATCGGTGCACTTAACAATGTATGCGCCTTTCAAACGCACCTCATTGCCCGGAGCAAGACGGAAGAATTTCTTCGGCGGATTTTCCATGAAGTCTTCACGCTCAATGTAGATTTCGCGTGAGAACGGCATTTCGTGTGTGCCGCTGCCTTCAATTTCGGGGTTATTTTCCATTGATACCATCTCAACTTTGCCTTCGGGATAGTTGGTGATAACAACCTTCACGGGGTTGATAACAGCCATCACACGTGTTGCTATGTGGTTGAGGTGTTCGCGCACTGAGTGCTCGAGCAAGCTCACTGAGTTGAGAGCCTCATATTTTGTGTAGCCGATTGTGTCGATAAAGTTGCGGACCGACTCGGGGGTGTAGCCGCGACGACGCAAGCCGCAGATGGTCGGCATGCGGGGGTCATCCCATCCTGCAACCAATCCTTCTTTCACGAGTGCAAGAAGTTTGCGCTTACTCATCACTGTGTACGTGATGTTGAGGCGGTTAAACTCAATCTGACGGGGACGGTAGGTCTCATCGGCAAGCTCGTTGACAAAGTAGTCGTAAAGCGGACGGTGAGGCACAAATTCGAGCGTGCAAATTGAGTGGGTCACACCTTCAAAGTAGTCGCTTTGTCCGTGTGCGAAGTCGTACATGGGATATACTTTCCACTTTGTGCCTGTGCGGTGGTGCGGAGTTTTGATGATGCGATACATGATAGGATCGCGGAAGTGCATATTGTCGGATGCCATGTCGATTTTGGCACGCAACACGCGTGAGCCTTCATCAAATTCACCGGCATTCATGCGTTGAAACAAGTCAAGGTTTTCCTCTACGCTGCGGTTGCGATAGGGGCTTTCTTGTCCGGGCACTGTGGGCGAGCCTTTTTGTGCGGCAATTTCTTCTGATGTTTGGTCATCAACGTAAGCTTTGCCTTCTTTGATGAGGCGGATAGCCAAATCATAAAGCTGAGGAAAATAGTCGGATGCGTGATATTCACGGTCACCCCAGTCAAAGCCGAGCCAGTGGATGTCTTCGCGTATTGCGTCAACATATTCGGTGTCTTCTTTGACAGGATTGGTGTCGTCAAAACGCAAGTTGCAAGTGCCGCCAAATTTCTCGGCAACACCAAAGTCCATGCATATTGCTTTTGCGTGACCGATGTGCAGATAGCCATTGGGCTCCGGCGGGAAACGTGTGTTCAATCTACCACCGTTTTTGCCTGCTTGAAGGTCATCATAAACGATTTGTTCTACAAAGTTCAATCCTTTTTTCTCGGTGTTCTCTGCTTCATTAATTTCAGCCATATTGTCAATGTTTAATTGTTAATCAACTTTGTTTAATTCATGACCCATACGCTCTTTCTTGGTGTGCATGTAGAAACGATTGTATTTGTTGGGGTCAATTTCTAAAGGCACATTCTCTACCACCTCAAGTCCGTAGCCTTCAAGACCGATGCGCTTGATGGGATTGTTGGTGAGAAGTCGCATTTTGTGTATGCCCAAAAGATTGAGTATTTGTGCTCCCACACCATAATCGCGCTCATCGGCACGATGGCCGAGGTGCAAGTTAGCTTCTACGGTGTCGAGCCCTTGTTCCTGCAACTTGTATGCCTTGATTTTATCCATCAAACCTATGCCGCGGCCTTCTTGATTGAGATAAAGCACGCATCCGCGGCCTTCAGCCTCAATCATGCGCATTGCTGTGTGCAATTGCTCACCGCAGTCGCAGCGTTTTGATGCAAATATGTCGCCTGTGGCACACGACGAGTGCACGCGCACAAGCACAGGCTCGTCGGGGTTGCTCTTTATGTCGCCTTTGATGATTGCTATATGTTCAAGACCATTGTTCTTTTGTCTGAAAGGTATCAAACGGAAATGACCGTATTCGGTGGGCATATTCACTTCTTCGCCTTGCTCAACAAGTTGCTCTTTGTCGAGACGATACTTAATCATATCGCGGATTGAAATCAACTTCAATCCCCATTCGTCTGCACGACGACGCAATTCGGGGAGACGTGCCATTGTGCCGTCATCGCTCATAATTTCCATCAACACACCCACGGGCTGCAAATTTGCCATGCGGCATAGGTCAACGGCAGCTTCGGTGTGGCCCGAGCGCTTCAGCACGCCTTGGTCTTGCGCGTAAAGCGGATTGATGTGTCCCGGACGTCCGAACGTTTCGGGCGTAGATGTGGGGTCGGCGAGAGCACGGAGCGTGGCGCAGCGGTCTGCAATTGATACACCGGTTGAGCAGCCTTCAAGCTTATCAACGGTTATTGTGAACGGTGTGCCAAGCACTGATGTATTATTGTCAACTTGTCGTGCCAAATCAAGCTGTCGGCAACGACTGATGGGCATGGGCGCACAAAGCACGCCACGCGCATTTTTGAGCATGAAATTAACCTGCTCGGGAGTTATCTTTTCGGCAGCAACGATGATGTCGCCTTCGTTTTCGCGATCTTCGTCATCAACAACTATCACCATTTTGCCCGCAGCAAAATCGGCGATTGCTTCTTCAATAGAGTCGAGTTTAATTTTCGGTTCCATAATCTGAATCTGTAGTATCTTCGTTTGCCGCAGTGTTGTCTGCGACTTCTGTTTGTTCTATATCTTCTTTACTTTCTTCTTCCGGGGCAAGCAATTTGCTGATAGCTTCGCCTGTCGCCAATATGCTTGAGGCATTGCGACCAAGCGCATCAACAGGATATTCATTCAGCAAGTTAATCACGTGCTGGTCGCGGCTGTACGACATTGCCACAACAACATCGTCAAACTCTTCGCGCAACGCTGCATTAAATGTTCTAAAGAACGGTTTCTTGTAGAACGGCGTTTTGTTGCGTGCATTTATGCGCTCTCGCACCTTACTATTAAAAACGCACAAGCGTTCGTTAAGTTCGCTGTTTTCGGGCACTTCCATCACAACTTCCTTCATCGCTATGCGGCGCTTTTCGGTGATATGCAATATGCGGCGCACAAGACGTCGATATGTGTCAAAGTCGAACACTGCCGAGTCGGCGATAGACTTATATGTGAAAAATACTCCCATGGGGAACATTACCATTGAGCTCAGCCATACACCGATCCAAACCTCGGTCTTGCCGTCTTTAGCCATCTTCAAACCGATATTGTCAAAGATGAAGTATATCACAAACAACGCCACCGATATTACCAACGGTGTGCCTATGCCACCTTTCTTGATGATTGCTCCCAACGGTGCTCCGATGAAGAAGAATATCAAGCAAGCCAACGATAAGGTAAACTTGCGTTCCAACTCAATGTCGTGGCGGCGCACAAGCTTTTGCTGGTCGGTGAGCATGGCGGCCTTAAATTCAAACTCCATCTGTTGGCGCTTGGCCTTTGCCATAGCTTGATTGATGTATGTGCGTGCCATTGACGCATTCGGAGAATTAAACACCGAGTCAATATTTATCAGCTCTGACGATTTGGTGGCTTTTTGCTGCGGAGTTTTATCTGCAACATCAGTGTAGGGAATGCCCATATATGAGGTAGTCTTCAACTCTGTGCCAAAGTCGTTGCCTATGCTGTCAACCTTCTGCTGAAGTGAGTCGATTGCCACACGCAGCTCGCTGACATTCTTGCCTATATATTGCGAGCGCATGCCGCTTTCATCAATACGATTGAAGTTTGCATCAAATGCTATATACACTTGCTTATCGTCGAAACTCTCGCGGCGGAATGGCAGATAGCTCGACGATGCCACGCCAAGCGAATTGTCATTCAAATTCTCAAAAAGCTCTCCGCGATACAAGCGCAAGAAAAGCCTGCTCTTATCTTCGGTAAAGTTCATCTTGCCCGAGTCGGCCAAAATGATGCGAGCATTGTCAATGCCGCGAGTCACATCGTAGATAATCATATCGTACAACATGCCGGTGTCGCGATTTTTATGCTCAACATACAAGTTCATGCCCGGAATTTGGTCGTAGAACGATTGCTCGGGTATCTCAACCTCGGGGCTCTTCTGCTTCATGCTGAAAAGCAATGTGTACATCTTGGTTTGTGCTATCGGCAAAACATCATTCTGAAAAAAGAATGCGCCAACTGCTATTGCTACCATCAATATTATCAGCGGGCGCATGATGCGAAACAGCGATATGCCTGCAGCCTTCATTGCTGTCAATTCAAATGTCTCGCCCAAATTGCCGAATGTCATCAAACTTGCCAAGAGCACTGCCAATGGTAATGCGGTGGGCACCATAGTTAATGCTGCATAGCCGAACAACTCGGCAACTACATCCAAACTCAGACCTTTACCAACAAGATCATCGATGTATTTCCACAGAAATTGCATCATCACTATGAACAGGCAGATGAAAAACGTCATAGCCAGCACCGGTATAAATCGCTGCAGCATGAATGTATATAGTCGTTTTACGATTACCATTGTTTAGTGTTTTGTTGCTTTTTAACATGCAAAGATAATAATAATTTTAATACTAACTACTATGGTTCAAATATCTCAATAATAATTTTAAAAAAATTTTGTAAATAACGATTTAGTTTATAATTTTGCCGCGTCTTC
>CAZYNO010000103.1:0-6659 GCA_964648845.1 uncultured Bacteroides sp. | reverse complement strand
TGCCCGCATGCGTCGCCTTGCCGACGAAATCGGCGCTATCTTGATGGTAGATATGGCTCACCCCGCAGGCCTCATCGCTGCCGGTTTGCTCGACAACCCCGTGAAATATGCTCACATCGTCACCTCTACCACTCACAAGACACTCCGTGGTCCGCGCGGTGGTATCATCCTCATGGGCAAAGACTTTGAAAACCCCTGGGGCAAGAAAACTCCAAAGGGCGTAACAAAGATGATGTCTGCTTTGCTCGACTCTGCCGTGTTCCCCGGCGTGCAAGGCGGCCCGCTTGAGCACGTCATCGCCGCTAAGGCCGTGGCTTTTGGCGAAGCTCTCCGCCCCGAATTTAAAGACTATCAACTCCAAGTTAAGAAGAATGCTGCCGCTCTTGCCGGCGCTCTCGTTGAGAAAGGTTACAAAATCATCTCAGGTGGCACCGACAACCACTGCATGCTCGTTGACCTTCGCACCAAATTCCCCGAGCTCACCGGTAAAGTTGCCGAACGTGTGCTCGTTGAAGCCGACATCACAGCCAACAAAAACATGGTGCCCTTCGACAGCCGTTCACCCTTCCAAACTTCAGGCATACGCCTCGGCACACCCGCAATCACCACTCGCGGCGTGAAAGAAGACGCTATGCTCGAAATTGCCACCCTCATCGACACCGTGCTTTCCGACCCCGAGTCGCCCGAAACAATTGCACGTGTTCGCGCTCGCGTAAACGAAATGATGGCAGCTTATCCCATCTTTGCTTGGTGATTTCTCCGAACAGAGTGTTAATAAAATAATTAGTTAATAGCGTCCACTATCTTTATTGGGCGCTATTAATTTTTTATACCAAAAAATTACTATCTTTGTGGGAATGCATCTATACGATTATGAAATTTAGACTCGACTCACAATACCAACCCACCGGCGACCAGCCTCAAGCCATAGCGCAACTCGTTGAGGGCGTGGCCCAAGGCAATCCCGCACAAACACTTATGGGTGTCACCGGCTCGGGTAAAACATTCACCATGGCTAATGTTATCGCCGGGGTGCAAAAGCCCACGCTGATACTCAGCCATAACAAAACACTCGCCGCTCAGCTCTACAGCGAGTTCAAAAGCTTCTTCCCTGAAAATTCGGTGCAATATTTTGTGTCATACTACGACTACTATCAGCCGGAAGCCTACATCCCCTCAACCGACAAATACATCGAAAAAGACCTCATGATTAATGAGGAGATTGATCGATTGCGCCTTGCCACTACATCGGCGCTGTTGTCGGGACGTCGCGATGTGATTGTGGTGTCGTCGGTGTCATGCTTATATGGCATGGGCAATCCCGCCGACTTTGACCAAAGCGTCATCTCAATTGAAGTGGGTATGCACATTTCGCGCAACGACTTTTTGCGACGCCTTGTCAATTCGCTCTACTCGCGCACAGAGCTCAACCTTGAGCGCGGCCAATTTCGCGTGAAGGGCGACACCATCGACATTCGTCTTGCCTATGAAGAGATTATTCTCCGTGTGATGTTTTGGGGCGATGAAATTGAGTCGATACAAACAATGCATCCCATCGACCTTGACAGCCTAGGCAAGCACGACAGCTTCAAAATCTATCCGGCAAACTTGTTTGTCACTTCGCCGTTGCGTCAGCAATCTGCCATAGCGCAGATACAGCTCGACCTTGGCAAAGAGGTCGATTTGTTCAACCGCGAGGGCAAAATGCTCGAAGCTTCGCGCCTGTACGAGCGTGTGACCTACGATGTTGAGATGATTAAAGAGATTGGCCACTGTTCGGGCATCGAAAATTATAGCCGTTATTTCGACGGCCGCGACCCCGGTATGCGCCCGTTCTGCTTGCTCGACTATTTTCCCAAAGACTTCCTGACTATCATCGACGAGAGCCACGTCACAGTGCCGCAGGTGCGTGCCATGTATGGCGGCGACCTCTCACGCAAAATGAACCTTGTGGAGTATGGCTTCCGCTTGCCGGCGGCCCTCGACAATCGTCCGCTGAAATTTGAGGAGTTTGAAAGCATGACGCCGCAAACAATATACGTGTCGGCAACCCCTGCCGACTACGAGCTCAATCGCAGCGAAGGCATAATAGTGGAGCAAGTGATACGTCCAACAGGCTTGCTCGACCCCAAAATCACCGTGCTGCCGTCGCTCAACCAAATTGACCGTCTGCTCGAAGAAATACACATACGCATTGAGCGCGGTGAGCGCACGCTTGTCACCACTCTCACAAAGCGTATGGCAGAAGAACTCAACGACTACTTCCTGAAAATGGACGTGCGCACCGCCTACATACACAGCGACGTTGAGACTATGGACCGCATAAAAATACTCGATGACCTGCGTGCCGGAGTCTACGACGTGCTCATTGGCGTGAACCTGTTGCGCGAAGGTCTCGACTTGCCCGAAGTGTCGCTTGTGGCAATCCTCGATGCCGACAAAGAAGGCTTCTTGCGCAATCACCGCTCACTCACGCAAACCGTGGGCCGTGCCGCCCGCAACCTCAACGGCGAGGTGATAATGTTTGCCGACAAGATTACCGACTCTATGCAGCGCACAATTGATGAGACCGAGCGCCGCCGCAGCATACAGATGAAGTATAACGAGGAGCATCACATCACACCCACGGCAATCATCAAAGCTCGCAATGCCATTGTAGGCGTTGAAGACGAAGACGACGTGCCTTCACCTTCGCAGCGCCAAGGCAAGCAGCAACAGCGCCGCAAGTCTACGGCTTATGCCGACGAATATATCGCCAATGTTGATGTTGCAGCCGACCCGGTTGTTGCTATTATGAGTCGCGACGAGCTGCAGAAACAAGTGGAACGCTTGCGCTCCGATATGCTCAAAGCTGCTAAAAATATGGAATTTATGGAGGCTGCACGGCTTCGCGACGAGATGTTGAAAATGGAGCAGCGCATCGCCGCAATGTAAGAACGTAGTATTCAATCATTATTAACCGTATGAAACTTAGTGCACGTAATTTTTACGTAATAATATTTGCTGTTGCAATGTGTCTGTTGGGCGTGATATATGCCATTGTGCCTGTATATGCCGACGACATGTGGTATTCGCAACGCACCTATGGCATTGACAGCGCAGTTGAGCGCATGTGCATCATCGCCGACAACTGTGCTAACCATTGGTGGTATGACACCGGCCGCTTGTGCAACTTGTTTGCACCGCTGTTTTTGGGGCTTTTCCCTAAGTATATTTTCGCTATATGCAGTGCCGTAGTGGCGTGGTTTTATTTCAAATACACTCTCAAACTCACCGGCTCGTCGATAGGCGGATTTGTGTCGTGGGCATTGCTGTTTGTCTACGTCTTTCTCATGCCGTGGGGCGATTTGCTCACCGCAGTGATTTATGCGCTCAACTATCAGTGGGCGGGAGCATTTGCCATAGTGGCATTCTGTCTGTACGTCAAAAACTTTCGCAGCCCGCAGCCCTACACACAATGGCAATTTGTCTTGGTGGCACTGGTGTGCATATCGGCAGGATGGATGCACGAAGGCTTTTCGCTGCCCATAATGTGCGGCATATTTGTGCATGTGTGGCTCAATAAATTCAAAATCAACAGCACGGCACGCGCCATTGCACTATATATCTTGCTGGGCATGGTGTTGACGTTCCTCTCACCGTCGCTATATTTTAAGCCAAAGATTTACGAACCTACCGACATCCAAACACTGTTATATCAGTTTGTGCGCTTCAACACCTTCATGCTCACGCTGATAGCTATGGTCGTTGTTGCGATGTGCGTAAAGCCGCTGCGCAAGCGTTTTACCGACAATAAAGAGAATATGTCGGTGGTGTTGAGCATTATTGTTATGGCACTTGTTGCGTCGGTAATTTATGTGCGCTTTCGCCATGGCACGCGCATGTTCTGGTTCCCTCAGCAATTTTCGTTTGTCGGTGTCGTAGTGATGACTAAAACACTGTTTCCCACGCTGCGATTGCGCAAGCTCCGCAATGTTGCCGCCGTGGTTGTGTCGGCACTTACGATTGCCGATTTGTCGTACAATGTGCATGTGCAGCGCTTGTATACTGCCGAATTTAATATCGTTATGCAACTTTATTTGCAGAGTAAAGACGGGGTGGTGTACTATGACGTGATGCCAGAGCCACGCTATCTTTCGCTGATAGAAAAAACAAGCTTCGAGCAATACTACAAGATGACGCAATTTCAGTGCCCGCAATATTATTTCGGCGATTTTTCAAAAGCCAAACCTCTGGTAGTCCGTTCGAAAACGGCACAAAACTGACGCCTTTTCGCTAAAGTTGTTGAGATATTTTTGGAATTGTGTAAAAAAATCGCCATATTTGCACAAAGCAATCGTAAAAGTTTACAAGACTATATGGAGAACATCTGGCTGCCGACGTCGGTAAAAGAAATGAAAGCCTTGGGCTGGGATTATGTTGATGTAGTGATATTTAGCGGTGATGCGTATGTCGATCACCCCGCTTTTGGTGCAGCCGTGATTGGCCGCACTTTGCAGCACGCCGGATATCGTGTGGCTATTGTGCCGCAGCCTAACTGGCGTGACGACTTGCGCGACTTCAAAAAGTTTGGCGCCCCGCGTCTGTTCTTCGGAGTCTCGGCCGGAGCTATGGACTCTATGGTAAATCACTACACTGCAAACCGTCGCCGTCGCAGTGACGATGCCTACACCCCCGACGGCCGTCACGGCATGCGTCCCGACTATCCCACAATAGTTTATTCAAATATTCTCAAAGACTTGTTTCCCGATGTGCCGGTGATTGCCGGCGGCATTGAGGCGTCGTTGCGCCGTCTCTCGCACTACGACTATTGGCAAGACCGCTTGCGCCCGAGCATCATTGCCGATTGTCGCGCCGATATGCTGCAATATGGCATGGGCGAACATTCAACTCTCGAGATTGCCGCGCGCCTTGCCGCCGGCGAAAATATTGCCGATATCACCGACGTGCGCCAAACCGTGGTGCGCCGTCCACTCTCCGAGATGCCCAAAGCAACAGATGAGCACAATATTGTGCTTAGCGATTGGCAAACCGTGCGTCGCGACAAGCGTGCTCAGTCGGCAAACTTCAAACATATCGAGCAACAGTCAAATTCGCGCGACGGCGGCTTGACATTGTGGCAGGGCTATGATAAGTTTGCCGTGAAAGTAAATCCGATGTATCCGGCATTGACTCAGGGTGAGATTGACGCTTCGTTCGATTTGCCCTATACTCGCATGCCGCATCCGCGCTACAAAGGCAAACGCATTCCGGCCTACGAGATGATACGCCACTCGGTGAATATGCATCGCGGTTGCTTTGGCGGCTGCGCTTTCTGCACCATCTCGGCGCACCAGGGCAAATTCATAGCTTCGCGCTCTAAAAAGTCCATTCTTCGTGAGGTGGAGCATGTGATGCACATGCCCGACTTTAAAGGCTATATCAGCGACCTTGGCGGCCCCTCGGCAAACATGTATGCCATGCATGGCAAAGACCTCACCGTTTGCGACAAATGCAAGCGCCCGTCGTGCTTGCATCCCAAAGTATGCCCCAATCTCAACACCGACCACAGCGCTTTGCTCGACATATATCATGCCGTAGACAAATTGCCGGCGGTAAAAAAGTCGTTTATCGGCAGCGGCGTGCGCTACGACTTGTCGATGCACCGCACGGGCAATGCTGCCGTCGACCGCGTAAATGCCCGCTACAACGAGGAGCTCATCGAGCACCACGTGTCGGGCAGATTGAAGGTGGCACCGGAGCATACCGAAGACTCGGTGCTCAACGTCATGCGCAAGCCTTCGTTTAGCTTGTTCTACGACTTCAAAAAGATTTTCGACCGTGTGAATGCCCGCTGCGGATTGCGCCAACAACTGATACCCTATTTCATATCAAGTCACCCCGGTTGTCACGAGGTGGATATGGCCGAGCTTGCCGCCAAAACTAAAGACTTGAATATGCATCTCGAGCAGGTGCAAGACTTCACACCCACGCCAATGACAGTGGCTACGGAGATATATTATTCGGGCGTGCATCCTTATACCGGCGAACAGATTTTCACCGCCACACGCCCCGAGGAAAAGCTGGCGCAGCGCAAATATTTCTTCTGGTACGACCGCACGTATCACGCCGATATACGCAATTCGTTGCAGCGATTGCATCGTAGCGACTTGATACGCCGTCTGTTCCCGCCGCGCAAGAAATACTAAAATACTACTCCACTAATTTGCTAAAATGCTAATTTACTAAGCTACTATAAAACTAAAAAAATAGCGACGCCGAGCAGCGCCGCTATTTTTGTGATATTTCGGGTGAATATTATTTCTTGAAAGCTTGGTGATAACCGTTAACTTTTTGCCAGCCACCGCGAGTGAAGTCGGGCACTTCAACAGGCTCGCAACCGTTCTCGATAGAGATGGCTGAGAGGGGAGCGAGGCAGCACCATTCAGCGAGGTCATACACATCCATGTCGAGAGGCAGACCGTTTTGCAAGCAGTAAACCAAACGATAGTCCATGATGTAGTCCATGCCGCCGTGGCCGCCAACCTCTTTGGCAAGCGCACCAACTTCGGTGATGAAGGGGTGGGTGTATTTTTTCTCGAGAGCGGCACGTTGCTCGGCGCTGATCCAGCCGTGGCGGTTGAGGTTTTCGTGGTCGGGCACTTCGTCTGAAGCTATTT
>CAZYNO010000102.1:0-6800 GCA_964648845.1 uncultured Bacteroides sp. | reverse complement strand
GGATACGAAGACGCTCAGGACAATCTCACCGAATGTCCCCACTGTCACTCAAAAAATCTTGACAAACTGCAACGCATCACCGGCTACCTCGTAGGCACCACTGACCGTTGGAACTCCGGCAAGCTCGCCGAGCTCAACGACCGCGTTGTTCACAAATAATCACACTTTTTATGCTGAGAGTGCTTAAAATAGTCGAGGGCACGTCGGTCGACGGCCCCGGCTTGCGCACCTCAATCTACTTTGCAGGATGCCACCATCATTGCCCCGGCTGCCACAATCAGCAATCGTGGGACGTGAACGGTGGCACACCTATGTCTGTAGAGCAGATTATGGAGGTGGTGCGCGAAAACGACTTCAACGTCACCTTTTCGGGTGGTGACCCTCTATTTCAACCCCTCGACGAGCTCACTGCCTTGGCTCAAGAGATTGTCAAGGCAGGATATAATCTATGGTGTTTCACCGGATTTACCTACGACGAGCTGTCGAAGCGCAGCGACTTGCAGCCGCTGTTCAGCTGCATCGACGTGCTTGTCGACGGCCCCTTCATCGAGGCACAGCGCGACATCAGCCTGCTGTTTCGCGGCTCGGCAAACCAGCGCCTCGTTGACCTTCGTCGCTCAACACCGTCGTCGGTAGTAATCTACGAGTAAAAAGAGACTTTATTCCCATTCAACATTTATAGGCTTGGCGCCGATTTCGAAGTGACACTTCGCGATGCCCAAGTCTATTTTTGTGTATATGCCCATGGCAGAGTAGGCGTGCACACGCTTGTCGCCCAGCCATTTAAATCTGAATTGCTGCTGATTGATAGCCGTGGGGGCGAGTAGGGCACAGTTCACTCCGCGTTGCACCCATTCGGGCGACGAGCAGATGTTGGGGCACACCTGTATGGGCTGCTTGATTTTGTGTGTGGCGCCTTGCGTGGTGCCGTAGCCGATAGAAATCAGCGCATAAACCTTCATGCCCTTTTCTACCTCAACTTTCAATCTTCCTTTCTTGTAGGTGAGGCACACCCAGCAAGTGTTGAGGCCCATCTGTTGAGCATCGAGCACAAGCTTTTCGCCGTAATATCCCACCTCTTCATCCAAGCCTTTCGGCCCTATCATGCAAAGATAGTTCTCCACATTCTTGAATTTGCCGTATTTGGCAAGCAGCGACGCGCCAAAAGCCTCCGGCTCGTTCGTCACCAATTGTATTTTCAGCCCCGAGGCAAAATTATATGCCTCAATATGTTCGTTTAGCCGGTTTACCAGTTCTGCCTCAATCGGCATTTCTGTGTAGCTGCGCACCGAGTGTCGGCTGTAGACAACATTTAAATCCATAGATTATTACCTTTATTTTAGATTGCAAAATTATAAAATTTTTGAATATCTTATGCAAAACAATTAAGTTTTAGAGCGTAAAACAATATTACAATCTTTATAACAATTGACAGTGCCGTTTTGTTAATTCGACTGTTAATTTGCCGAAATGCACAAATTTACGTGCCTACAATTTGGATACCTCCGCACGATTTGTTAAATTTGTGCCTACATATATTTATACCGACAATAAAATAAATTAATATAATAACTATCATTTAACCGGCCCATACAAAAACACTATGTTTAAAAGAGTCATCTTTGCCATCGCCGCCGCTGCCTCCATTTCGTGCGTCAGCTCGGCTCAATCAACCGATTACGTTGAGTGGCAAGACCAAAACGCATTCCGCAACGGCCAGCTCGACATCCACACTCTGGTGGTGCCGTATGCCAATGCTAACCATTCTAAAATCCGTGCCCATGCTTTTGCCGCTTCGCCCTACTATCTTAACCTCAACGGCGAGTGGAAATTCAACTGGTCGGAAGACCCCACAAAGCGCCCCACCGACTTCTTCAAAAACGACTTCGACGCTGCCAAGTGGGACAACATCAAAGTGCCCGGCAACTGGCAATGCCAAGGTTACGGCACTAAGGTGTATGTAAACGAAAACTACGAGTTCGACAGCAAATTCTACAACTTCAAGAAAAATCCCCCTCACGTGCCCGTGCAAGGCAACGAAGTGGGCTCATATCGCCGCACTTTCACCGTGCCCGACAACTGGAAAGACCGCCGCGTGGTGCTCTGTGCCGAAGGCGTTTCGTCGTTCTACTACGTCTGGGTAAACGGCAAATATCTTGGCTGCAACCAAGACTCTAAAACCGCTGCCGAGTGGGATATCACCTCAGCCCTCACCGACGGCGAAAACACCGTGGCCCTCGAAGTGTATCGCTGGTCGGCCGGCTCATACCTCGAGTGTCAGGACATGTGGCGCCTCAGCGGCATTGAGCGCGACATATATCTCTACTCAACACCCACAGCCTACATCGCCGACTACACCGTGGCTTCGCCCCTCGACCGCGCAAAATATCGCGACGGCGAATTTTCGCTCAACGTTGCCCTCAACGGCATTCCCAAAGCCGACACCAAAAAAGGCCGCAAACCTGCTGTGGTGACAAAATACACCCTTGCATATCAGCTCTTTGATGCTGCCGGCAAAGTGGTGCTCAGCGGCGAGACTGCTGCCAAAAACAATGTGGAGTTTGCCGACACTCTCGCCAACGCCAACCCCTGGTCGGCTGAGTCGCCCTATCTCTACACCCTCGTGATGTCGCTCAAAGACAACAAAGGCAACGTCATCGAAGCCCTCGGCTGCAATGTCGGCTTCAAAACTTCCGAAATCAAAAACAAGCAATTCTGCCTCAACGGCAAACCCATACTCATCAAGGGCGTTAACCGCCACGCTTTCTCCGAGCTCGGCCACACCCTCACCCGCGAGTCTATGCTCAAAGACATTCAGTTGATGAAGCAAAACAACATCAACACCGTGCGCAACTGCCACTATCCCATGGATCGTGAGTGGTATCACCTTTGCGACATCTACGGCATCTATGTTATTGACGAGTGCGACATCGAAAGCCACGGCATGGGCTACGGCAAAGAGTCGCTCGCCAAAGACTCTACATGGATGGCTGCCCACCTCGACCGCACTCAGCGCATGTACGCCAAATCAAAAAACCACACCGCTGTCACTTTCATGTCGCTCGGCAACGAAGCCGGCAACGGCATCAACTTCGAGCGCACTTACGACTGGCTCAAGTCGGTAGAGAAAAACCGTCCCATACAGTTTGAGCGTGCCGAAGAAAACTACAACACCGACGTCTTTGCTCCCATGTATCGCAGCATCGACAACATCAAAGAATACGTGCACCGCAGCGACGTTTACCGCCCCTTCATCATGTGCGAATATGCTCATGCTATGGGCAACAGCGTTGGCGGCCTCAAAGACTACATGGACGTGTTCGAAAGCGAGCCCCTCAGCCAAGGCGGCTGCATCTGGGACTGGGTTGACCAATCGTTTGCCGAGCACGACGCCAACGGCAAATACTACCTCGCTTACGGCGGCGACTACGGCCCCGCCGACATACCCTCCGACCGCGCTTTCTGCTGCAACGGCCTCGTGCACTCCGACCGCACTCCGCACCCGCACCTCTCTGAGGTTTGCAAGGTGTACCAATACATCAAATCAAGCCTCGTGAGCGCCGACAACAACCTCGTCATCAGCGTTAAAAACTGGTACGACTTCACCAACCTCAGCAACTTCACAATGCACTGGAGCGTTGTCTCGCCCGACGGTGCCACCCTCGCTTCAGGCGACCGCAAAATAGCCCTCGAACCCCAACAAACCACCAACGTAAACCTCGGCAGCTTCAGCCTTCCCGCTAACATCGACGAGGCGTACCTCAACATCAATTGGACCATCGACAAAGGCTACTCTATGCTGCAAAACGGCGACCAAGTGGCTTACGACCAATTCGTGCTCGGCGCTTACAAGCCCGCAACATTCACCGCTGCCAAGCTCAAAGGCAAAAACAACGTCTACACCTCGGGCAACATCACTTTCACCGTCGATGCCGAGACCGGCAATATCTCATCGCTCAAAAACAACGGCGAAGAGCAACTTGCCACTCCCATCTCGCTCTCGCTCTATCGTCCCATCACCGAAAACGATAACCGCGACAAAGGCAACAAGTGGAAAGAAGAAGGTCTGCCCGACTTCACACAAAAAGCCACTTCTATCAAGGCTAAAAACAATGTTGTAACAGTCAGCACCGTGCTCACCAACAAAGACGGCAAATCGCTCGGCTCGGCAAACTACAAATACTCTGTTTCGGCCGACAACACACTCTCTGTTGACTGCTACTTTGTGCCCGACACCGCTACCGTCAAATCGCTTGCCCGCGTAGGCCTCACCTATCGCGCCGACAACAGCAAAGCCTGGTCTATCGCTTACCTCGGCCGCGGCGAGGTTGAAACCTATGCCGACCGCAAAGAGTGCGGCAACATCGGCATCTACAACACTAACCCCGAGAAAAATTTCCACTACTACATCGTGCCCCAGTCAACCGGCAACCACACCGACATGCGCTGGGTGAACTTCAACAACGCTCTCACCGTCACTGCCGACGCTCCCTTCAACTTCAGCGCCGTGCCATATAGCGACGAAAACATCGACGCTGCCGACCACATCAACCAACTCGTTGCCGACGGCCTCGTAACCGTGCACCTCGACGCATTCCAAAGCGGCGTGGGCACTGCAACTTGCGGCCCGGGCGTGCTCCCCAAATATCAAGTGCCCGTGCAACCCGTAAACTTCGCTTTCCACTTCAATTTCAAATAGATACATGTGTATGCTCAAGCATAAACTTATCTTAGCACTGTTGCTTGCCACCTCGGTGGCAGGCAACAGTTTTGCTAAAAAGACATACTATACAAAGACACTCGTCTTCCCCGAAGGCGCTACTATTGAGCAAAAAGCCGACTTGGCATCGCGTCTGCGCCCCTCCGACAAGCAGATGGCTTGGCAGCAACGCGAGCTCACCGCTTTCCTCCACTTCGGCGTCAACACATTCACCAACCGCGAGTGGGGCGACGGCACCGAAGACCCCAACGTGTTCAACCCCACAAATCTCAACACCCGCCAGTGGGTGAAAACTCTCCACGACGCCGGCTTCAAGCAAGTGATACTCACCGCCAAACACCACGACGGCTTCTGCCTGTGGCAAACCAAAACCACCAAACACTCGGTGGCTTCGTCGGCTTGGCGCAATGGCACCGGCGACGTGCTTGCCGACTTGCGTGCCGCTTGCGACGAATACGGCATGAAACTCGGCGTATATCTCTCGCCATGGGACCGCAATGCCTCGTGCTACGGCAGCGACGCCTACAACGACATGTTTGTGGCTCAACTCACCGAACTCCTCACAAACTACGGCACCATTGACGAGGTGTGGTTTGACGGCGCTTGCGGCGAAGGCCCCAACGGCAAAAAACAAGTCTACGACTGGTCGCGCTATCGCGAAGTCATAACCCGTCTGCAGCCCAATGCCGTGATTGCCATCCAAGGCGACGACGTGCGCTGGGTGGGCAACGAAAACGGCCTCGGCCGCGAAACGGAGTGGAGCGCCACAGCCCTCATGCCCGCAATATATCCCGGCTCTACCGAAGCCAATGCCGCACTCTCGCTAACCCAGCTGTCGCCCGACCTCGGCAGCCGCGACCTCCTCGCCAAAGCCAACACTCTCTATTGGTGGCCGTCGGAAGTTGACGTGTCGATACGCCCGGGATGGTTCTGGCACGCCACAGAGCAACCCAAAAAGCTCAGCGACCTCGCCGGCATATATGTAAACAGTGTGGGCCGCAACTCTGTGCTCCTGCTCAATGTGCCGCCTACCACCGACGGCCTTATTGCCCCCGCCGACAGCGCACGCCTCATCGAGCTGCATCGCTGGGTGCAAAACTCGTTTGCCGACAACCGCGTCGCCAAACTCGCCAACAGCAATCGCCGTGCATCTTTGCGCAGCGGCAGCACAGTCAACTGCGTGGTGCTCGGCGAACGTGTGGCTAACGGTCAGCGCGTAGAGTCGTTTGAAGTCCTCGCCCGCAGCGGCAAAGCCTACACACGCATAGCCCGCGGAACAACCATCGGCGCCAAACGCATACTCACCTTCGCTCCCGTGGCTGCCGACGAACTGCTGCTGCGCATCACATCCCAGCGCGGCACAGCCGAAATAGCCCTTTTTGAAGCATACAGCATCACACTGCCGCAAGACATTGCCGACAGCGACATTGCCGCCGTGCGCTATCTGCCAACCGACAGCTGGACATGCCTCAGTCATGCCGACGGCGCCAACGCCTACAACGGCACAGGCTTCAGCGGCAGCGGCGCATACATCCTCGACCTTGGCAGCGCACAAACCATCAACGGCTTCTGCTACACACCGCCCACAGACAACCGCGGCACAGTCACAGCCTACAAATTCTACACTTCAACCAACGGCACAGACTGGACCGAAGCCAACGTCCCAGGCGAATTTGGCAACATCCTCAACAACCCCCAACCCCAACACGTAGCCCTCGCCCCCACCACCTGCCGCTACATCAAATTCCTCCCCCTCGCCCCCGCCTACACCATCGCCTCCCTCCGCCTCTACTAAACAGCAAAAGTAAAGAGTAAGAAGTAAGAAGTAAGCCTACGCTGACGACGATGCGATACGCGGTTACCCTGTAGGGGCGCAATCAATTGCGCCCGCACGGCTTGCAACGGTAACTATTTGTAGCACAGTTGTTTGCTGTTGAATTGTTGCCGGGCGCAACGGGTTGCGCCCCTACAAGGATTGCGCGTATCGCATCGTCGTGCGTGACGAATTGCACAATCTATCAATATTATTAACAAAAGATAAAATAAAACAAATAAGGTTAATATTAACATTATTACTTAT
>CAZYNO010000101.1:0-6825 GCA_964648845.1 uncultured Bacteroides sp. | reverse complement strand
GCGGTGAAGCGTTTGTTATATTCTATAATGTCGCGAGTGCCGGCGTCTTTGAGCAGAGCGTAGCGGTTATCCATCTCAACGCACAGCGAATTGAGCACGGCAAGCACGCGGTTGGGGTCGGTGATGATAGCATCTTCGTTGTCGTCATCAAGCTTGGCAAGATAGTGGTTCTTGAGTTTTGCGTATAGGCTGAACTCTACCATCTTCGGGTCGATAAGCACAAATTTGAGTTCGCTGGGATGTTTGCGGTATAGCAGCGAGGCGATAAGCGCATTCAAACCTACCGATTTACCTTGACCTGTGGCACCTGCAACAAGTGCGTGGGGCATCTTGGCAAGGTCGGTGACAAACACGTCGTTAGAGATGGTTGCGCCGAAGGCCACGGGAAGCTCCATTTTCGCTTCCTGGAATTTGCGCGAGCTCAGCACCGTGCGCATCGACACGGTTTGCGGGTCGTTGTTAGGCACCTCAATGCCCACAGCGCCTTTGCCCGGTATCGGTGCAATGATGCGGATACCCTTTGCCGAGAGGCTCATGGCAATATCGTTTTCAAGACTTTGTATCTGCTTGATGCGGATACCCTCGGTGGGCACAATCTCGTAGAGCGTCACTGTGGGGCCCACGGTGGCTTTGATTGACGATACGGTGATTTTATAGTTGCCGAGAGTCTTAACAATGCGGTCTTTGTTTTCTTGTTGCTCAGCCATGTCGATGGCTTGTTTCACCGGACGGTCTTCAAGCAAGCTTATAGACGGCATTTTGAAGTGCGACAAGTCGGCGCGGTGGTCAAATTCGCCTTGGTCGAGCACGGCTTGGTTGGGGGTGTAGCTGCCGCCGTTGTCAACGGTTGCTACGTTCACCTCAAATCCCGGTTCTGCAGGCTTGTCTTCGCTGTCGTTGTCGATTTTGAATGCTGTCTCTCCTGCATCAACTTTTGATGCAGGAGCGGTAGGCTGCTCAACGACAAACGGCGTAGGCTCGTCGAAAGTCAGCGGCTCGTTGTCTGCAGGCTCGTCGTGTTGTTGCTCGGCAACGGTGGGCATATTGTCGAGTGCGTAGTCGTCGGGCTGATAAGCCGGCTCGTCGGTGAGCGAGTCAAGATTATCTTGCGCCGTAGGCTCGGCAACGTCGTCATCGTCTTTGAGATATGCGTCATATTCGCCCTCGGGACGTTTGAACGACGGCATGATTTTGCCGAATGCTATGAGCGAATTCTTGATGGGGTAGTAGTAGATGCACGCCACAGCCGCCACAAGTATGAGGTTTACGGCTATAGCACCGATTTCCGATGATATGTCGAGCAGATATTTGTTTATATAGTGACCATGTGTGCCGCCCCAAGTGATTATAGAATCTGACTCGTATGTCACTAATCCTGCCACCAACGAGATTGTCACCGAAAGAAGCAGCGCCTTGAATGTCATGCCCCAAAAGCTGAATTTCTTTTGGATAATCAGAAATACGCCCATGAGCAAAAAGTAAGCTGCAAGCGCCAATGAGCCGAGACCTAACGACTCGGTGAACAGCACGTGCGACAGCCATGCTCCGAAGGCTCCTCCGGCATTATTCACTTGCTCTCCGCTTGCCGCAATTTGGTCTACGCTCTGGTTGAGCACAAGACTTTGGTCGGCAGCGGCGTGGCTGAGGTGCGATATAAGCAACATGAGCATCAATCCGCCGATGATAATCTCTACGATGCCGACGTATAGATGCAGACGTCGGTCGTGCAAAAATCGTGACAATGCCGACGGCTGTTTCTCGCGGGGCTTGCGACGCGGCACCTTGCGAGGCCTTTGTGCGCTGTCGTCGTCGGCAGCAGGTTGATTGCTGCCGGCATTGGTTTGCTGAGCCGCTTGTCGGGGCTGAGATTGGGGCTTTTCGTCGGTCACCTGTTGATATTCGGGGTCGGGTTGATCAAACGGATTGGTAGGTGTTGGGTCGGGGGTATTGTGGCGACGCACAACGCGCTGCGTCAGCTCGTTGTTGTGGCGGCCGCCGTCGAGGTTGCTTATTTTGATGTCGAATTCGTCCATTTTGCTAAGGTGTCAGATGAGAGTGGATGTGATTGGTATGCGAAGTTTTGGCTATAGATTTTTTAGATTGGTAATCATTTCGGCAGGATTAGGAGCGTTAAACACAGCGTTGCCGGCCACAAGTGCGTCAACACCGCATTTGGCAAGGAGTGCTCCTGTCTCGAGGTTTACGCCACCGTCAACTTCAATCAGGGCTTTCGAGCCGCAGCTGTCAATCATTTGGCGCAAACGTTTTGCCTTGTCTGCTATTTGTGGTATGAATTTCTGTCCGCCAAAGCCGGGATTTACGCTCATCAGCAGCACCATATCAAGGTCGGTGAGCACATCTTCGATAGTCACCAACGGTGTTGCCGGATTGAGTGTCACCGCAGCTTTCATGCCTGCGGCTTTGATAGCTTGAATGGTGCGGTGCAGATGCACGCATGCTTCTTGGTGCACGTTCATAATCAGAGCACCCGTGTCGCGCACTTGCGAGATAAACTTGTTGGGCTCCACAATCATCAAGTGCACGTCCAACGGCTTGGTGGCGCGCTTGGCTATTGCACTGATTACCGGGAATCCGAATGATATATTGGGCACAAACACGCCGTCCATCACGTCAATATGATACCAATCGGCATCTGAATTATTGAGCATGTCGAGGTCGCGGTTGAGGTTGCCAAAGTCAGCTGAAAGTAATGACGGTGAAATAATCATGACGTGGATTATTTGTGTTTTTTTAATGCGTGATACAGTATGTAAGCTATGCAGATAACAAGTATACCTAATCCCACGAGATTGAGGTAACTGTTGTATTTTTCAATTTGTGCGTACAGTGCTTCCAACGGAACGTTTTTACCCAGCCAATAGCCCAGGCCTGCAAGCACCGAGTTCCACAGCAATGCGCCAAGCGAGGTGAAGACGGCAAATTTGCCGATGTTCATGCGCGCAAGACCTGCCGGTATTGATATCAACTGTCGCACTGCCGGAATGAGGCGTCCGAAAAACGTCGACCCCGCGCCGTGCTTGGCAAAGAAATTCTCGGCATTTTCCACTTTCTCGCGATTGATGAGGCATGCGTGGCCAAATCGTGAGTCGGCAAAGCGATACACCAGCGGACGGCCTATCCACACCGACAGATAGTAGTTGACCAATGCGCCGACCAATGCGCCGGCTGTGGCTACTAATATGATTGCTGTGATGTTCATGTCGCCCTTTGTCGCTGCCAAATAAGCTGCCGGCGGCACCACCAACTCTGAGGGAAAAGGTATGAATGAGCTTTCAATAATCATGAAAATAAACACATACCAGTAGTTCGCGTGCTCTACAAATGTATTGAAGAATTCTGCAGAGTTGAAGATGTCTAAAGGAACAACCAAGTCAATCATTATAATAGTAGTGAAAATTGTTAATATATCATGCAAAGATAGCAAATAATACGCGGATTTTCCCCTATTTTTTCATGAAAAAACCGAAAAACTTTTGTTTGAGGCAGCTGAAAATTATCTTGTTGATTTATTTGTTTGTTCCGAAATAAATTACTAAATTTGCACCTTGAATTGTGAATTATAACGATAAAAGACTAAATAACAATGAAAAGAACATTCCAACCTTCTAACAGAAAGAGAGTTAACAAGCACGGTTTCCGTGAAAGAATGTCGACACCCGAAGGCCGCAAAGTGCTCGCTCGCCGTCGTGCTAAAGGTCGTGCTCGCTTGACCGTTTCTGACTCAATCGCTAGCAAATAATTTTTGCTGTCACAGAGTAAAATCATAAACAATGCAGCTCGGACACTCGTCCGGGCTGCATTGTTTATTGCCCCCTTGCAATATCCGACGCGTATCGGTCGAGCAGCGAACTCCGACCCACATCGTCGTCAGAGTCTGTTACTTGTTACTTGTTACTCTTTACTCTTTACTTTTTACTCCTTACTCCTTCCTCTTCGCTCCTTGCTTCTTTTGCCGCTTTTTCGTTGTTTTTGAGGGCTTGCTGTCGGATGAAGTTGTGCCACTTCTTCTTGGCCTTGCGGTCTGAGCGTATTTGGTTGATGCCCGTGAGATTTTTGAGCATATTCAAAAAGCGATAGCCAAATTGGAAATTGTGGTTCACGCCTTTGCATCCCACCAAGTTATAGTCGAGCGGCAGCCCGAGTCGCACTTTGTCGATATTGATATTGTCAACGCGGTCAATAAGAGCAAGTATTGACGGTGATAGTTCATCCAATTCGGCCGGTTTGTATATCTCTATACTGTCATTCTCAAAGCGATTACCCTCCCATGCGCGGGCTTCCTTCACCGTGATATACTCCTTATCAATAAAATAAACTTCGGCATACGTGCTCACATAGTATGGCGTCTCCCGCCGGTGAAATAGAATCATATCTCGCCCGCGGCCATTCGACTCTATATTGTAAGAATATCCGGTGAGATTTATCGGCGATATATATCTGTCAACAACGTCGTCGTAGCTGAAACTTATCTTAAACCTGTCAAAATCTACGTTTTCGTTGAAGAATGTAGACAGATTTGGCACCCACTTTCTACTCGCAGTGTTGGCAAGCACATCAATATCAATCATCAAGCGGTTGCCGTTCTTAACCCAAACCTCCGTGGGGCTGTATTTGCCGCGCACAGTGTCGGTGGCACATTCAACATCGCTGAGCGCTGCGGGTATAGCCGTTGTGGGGGGGACGTCTATCCAGTCTGCCCACGAAAATTGGTGGTTGCAAACATTGCTGACACTGTCAAGCCCCTCTTGATTTGTGAAGTGATAGTATGACTTCGCTTTTATTGCGCGCGGTGTTGACCAACCCCTGAATTTCGACTGATTGTTTGGGTTGAGCATAAAGTCTACCATCTTTTCGCGGAAAAGAAAGATTGTGTCGGTGTAGGTGGTCAGTGACGAATATTCGCGCATATATGCCAACATGTGCAGCACCTTGTGCTGTCGCGACTCAACCACAACTTCCGGCAAATCTGCCGGATTTTCGCGCAAAAATATCGTATCCGGACATTCGTTTGTGCATGTGCGCTCTTTATATCCAAGATAACGCACGGTTATCGGATAGCTTGCTTCGGATATCGCCGGAGTTTTGCCTTTGATGTTGCACACGCCAATCAGTGTGCCGTGTCCGTCAAAAATCGAGGCACTCGGCAGCGGCTGATGTGTTGATATGTCGGCAACAATTGCATGGTGTGTTTTGCCCTCGATGTTCAGTGTGGAGAGTAATATTACAAGCCATATAATTGCATGCCGACACATTATTCATTGCGTTTAGTATGTGAAGCCCGAGAGGAACCCGAACTCGTCGTGCGCGCTCTCAAGCTTGTTTACAAAGGCGCGCAGCGTGTCGTTGTTGAGTATCACCGGGTTCGCTATGCGGTTGTTGACGAACAACGTGAATTTCACCGGCTCGATGGATGCCGAAGTGCCGACTCCGGCATTGAACGATGCAAGAAGTTGCTCGGCAAACGTGCCGAATTTGTCGCCCATGCCGGGCAGCTCGCCATCTTCAAGCGAGTCGGTAGTAGCAAATCTGTAATAGGTCTTATCGGGGGTCATTGCAACGTCGGCGCGTGCGTTATCCTCGATTTTTAGCATAAATGTGATGCGGTCAATGCCGTTGTTATAGTCGTTGCTCATCGTGGCAATACGTTTATTTTGAGTTTTTGATATGCACGCTCGGCCTTGTCGCGGGCATCTTGCACGGTGTCGCCGGTGGCGAGTATCACACCCATGCGGCGATGGCCGTTCACTTCGGGCTTGCCGAAGATGCGCATTTGCACGCCGGGCTCTTCGAGCACCTTCTCAAGATTTTCAAATTCTATTTTGTCGGTGTCACCCTCAACCACAATGGCGCGAGATGCCGACGGGCCGTAGAATTTTATTGACGGGATGGGCAAGCCGAGCAATGCACGAGCATGCAGAGCAAATTCGCTGAGGTCTTGCGAAATCATTGTCACCATGCCGGTGTCGTGCGGACGCGGTGACACTTCGCTGAATATCACTTCGTCGCCTTTCACAAACAGCTCTACACCAAAAATGCCGTAGCCGCCGAGAGCGTCGGTGATTTCGCGCGCTATGTGTTTAGCTTGCTCAAGCGCATTGGCGGTCATGGGTTGCGGTTGCCATGAGTAGCGATAGTCGCCGTCTATTTGCACGTGGCCCACGGGCTCGCAGAACACTGTGCCTGCGCTGTTGCGCACGGTGAGCAGCGTTATTTCGTAGTCGAACTTCACAAAACCTTCAACTATCACGCGTCCGGCACCTGCACGTCCGCCTTCCTGGGCTATGTGCCAAGCTTTTTCGATGTCGTCGGCAGTCTTGATTACAGATTGACCGTGGCCCGAAGAACTCATGATAGGCTTAACCACGCAGGGCATACCAACAGTCTCAACGGCTTCTTTAAAGCCTTCGTAAGTGTCGGCAAATTTATAAGGAGATGTGTGCAGACCCAATTTTTCGGCGGCAAGGCGACGTATGCCTTCGCGGTTCATCGTCAATAGGGCGGCTTGAGCTGTAGGTGTCACATGAAAACCTTCTTTTTCAAGCTCAACGAGTGTGGGCGTGGCTATTGCTTCAATCTCGGGAATTATGTGGTCGGGGCGCTCGGCTTCAATGATTTGACGCATCTTCTCGCCGTCGAGCATATTGAACACGTAGCTGCGGTGAGCAACTTGCATTGCCGGGGCGTTGGGGTATTTGTCGCATGCCACCACTTCCACGCCGTAGCGCTGCAGCTCAATGGCCACTTCTTTACCGAGTTCGCCACTTCCTAAGAGTAATGCTTTTCGTCCTACAGACGTCATTACCG
>CAZYNO010000100.1:0-6847 GCA_964648845.1 uncultured Bacteroides sp. | reverse complement strand
TAGTAACGATAGCGGTCTCCGAATTGTCGTGAAAACCATGCAAAGATACAAATAAAAATGCGGTTTGCCAAACCCCCTCGACCTTTTAACGTAATTACATTGTTTTTGTGAGGAGTGACGAGGGCTTGTTTTTGTCGCGGTTAATTGTTATATTTGCGGCATCAAAACCTGCGATCATGAAAATCATACTTCCCAACAAAAGCAACGGCGCGGCTGCCGAGGTTATCGACACGCGCAACACTCACACTATTGTTATTGTGGGCGCCAACGGTGCCGGCAAAACCCGCTTCACCAATCGGCTGTGTGCTGACCTTGGCGACGCAGCCTACAGGCTGTCGGTTATCGACGCGCTATATAAGAGCGGTGCGCCCGACCCGGAGCACTCGATGATTGACCGCTTGCATGCCGAGTCGACCCTGAGCGCCTCGGAGAAAGCGCGTCCACAGTCGCGTTTGGAGCGTTTGTTGGCTATCATGATGAGCGACGAGCTTGTGAACCTGCTGCAATATAAGGTGGCGGTAAATCGCGGGGAGAAGGTTGAGATTGCGCCCACACGCCTCGACCGACTGATACATCTGTGGAGCGAAATCATACCCGACAACAAGGTGCTCGTTGAGAGCGGCAAGATACTTTTTGCCCGCAACGACTCGCCCGACAAATATAATGTGGTGCGACTGAGCGACGGCGAGCGTGCCGTGCTCTACTATGGTGCTGCCATGCTATATGCGCCCAAGGGAGCCGTAGTGGTGGTTGACAGCCCGGAGATGTTTTTGCACTCTACAACCATCCAGTCGCTATGGAACCGCATAGAGCAGATGCGCCCCGACTGCACTATGGTCTACGCCACACACGACCTTGAGTTTGCCTCGTCGCTCCACAACGCCGCACTGGTGTGGGTGCAAAGCTGCGACACGGCGGCAAGCACGTGGCAATATCAGATTATGCCCGACAGCGACGACGCTCTCACCGGCGAGGTGTATATGGCCATCATCGGTGCGCGCAAGCCGGTGCTGTTTATCGAGGGCGATGAGCGGTCGATAGATGCGCGGCTCTATCCGCTGATATTTCGCGACTACAGTGTCAAATCGCTCGGCAGCTGCAACAAAGTCATCGAGGCTACGCGCACATTCAACGACCTCAACGGCTTTCACCACCTCACGGCAATGGGCATAGTTGACCGCGACCGCCGCGATGAGGGCGAAGTGTCGTATCTGCGCCGCAAAAACATCATGGTGCCCGACGTTGCCGAGATAGAAAATCTGCTGATGCTCGAAGATGTGATACGCGCCGTAGCCACGTATAAGCAACAAAATCCCGACAAGGCGGCAAACTCGGTGAAGCGCTCGGTGCTGAGCCAATTCAGAGCCGACTTGCGCAGCCAGGCTTTGCAGCACACACGCCACCGCGTGAAACGCACGGTGGAATATCGCATAGACGGACGCTTTGCCGACATCAGCGCCCTCGAAGACCATATAAACAACCTTGTCAACGAGATACAACCCCGCAAGCTCTATGAGCGATTGTGCCGCGAGTTTCACAACTATCTTGCCGAGTCGGACTATAACAGCGTGCTGCGCGTCTACAACCAAAAATCCATGCTCAGCGCCAGCAATGTTGCCGGGCTGTGCAATCTGCACGACAAAGAGCAATATATCAACACCATAATGCACATATTGCGCACCGAAAGCCCGCAAGCCGAAGCCATTCGCCGCGCCGTGCGCAAATTCTTGCAAGCCGAATGAAATAAGTTGGCAATTGTTAAAGTAATGTTAAATATATAGATTGGTATTGACACAAGTTAAATTAGTTATTAAATTTGCAGATGTAAAATTTAACCAACCAATTTAACCAACTTATTCACATCATTTTTTACCAATCTATGAGCAAAGACAACGAAAACAACACACCTCAACCCGGCGCCACACCTGTCGAAAACGCCGAAGACGCTCAAGCCACACAAGCTGCCGAAACCACAGCCAAACACCCCTATGAAGTGCCGGCAGGCGACAACAACCAAAACAATTCAACACCTACCTTCCTCTCACACATCCGCGCCGGATTTTGGGACTAATCACCTCTTTTTCATTTAAACCTTTATTAAAAACCAACTTATTTAAAATTTTAACCAACTTATGAACATTACAACTACCGATCAAGGCGTGCACATCAGCGACGCACCTCTTACCACAACAATCAGCCGCGAAAACGCACCCGGACTTTTGCGCAACGCCATCGACGAACGCATCGTAAAAATCAGACCTATGGCAACACCCATCGACCAACTGTCGCGATGTGCCGGAGCTCGCTCATGCAACGCCATGAAAGTTGACTATTACGCCGTAGACGTCAAGCCCATCAGCACAACCCTGCGCGGCGACATCGATCACGATGAAATTCAGACCAACGACGACGGCGTGTACGTACTATCGTTCACCACAGCACAAAATGCGATTTTTTCGCCGTCAGAAACAGTGCTGATACCGTCAGTCACCGGCAACGGAAACGGCGAACCTATGGTGCTCTACATCACAAGCGTCGGCAGCGACAGCATCAGCGCCATCTGGGTTAACGCCCCCGAAAAAGAAGACAAAAACAGATCGTTCGACACAATCGAGGCAGGCACCGAAGTGGTGCGCATGGGGCGTGCCGCTACCGAACTCGACGTGCAAACAGCACAGTTTGAAGCCCTGCCCAAAAAGAAGACCAACAACTGTCAAATCTTCAAAATGCAAGTTGAGCAATCAACATTCCAAAAGCTTGCCAACAAAGAAGTGGGCTGGAACTTCAGCGACCAGGAAGAGGTGGCAATCATTGATATGCGCCAAGGCATGGAGAAAAACTTTTTGTTTGGCAGCAAAGCAGTGATCAGCGAGCCCGAGAAGAAAGAAGAAGTCTACCTCACCGGAGGCATCTGGAACCAGACCACAAAGACCTTTGTCTACGACCCCGCAACACTCGGCTCGGACAATCTCATCGACCTTTGTCGCCAGGCATTCACCGGCACCGGAGGCTCACACCGCAAAATCCTCATCGGCGGCAGCGGCTTGATTGAAGCTCTGTCAAAAATCAAGTACGACAAGACACTCGACGCCGGAGCAACATTCACCAAGTGGGGCATCGAATTTAAAGAAATTCGCTCAAACTTCGGCTCACTCTACGTGTTGCACAGCGAAATCTTTGACCAATGCGGCCATGCCGACGACGGTTTTGTGCTCGACCCCGACTACATGACCAAATATTGCCACGTGCCTTTCCACACCGAAACCTTGAACTTGCGCACATCAGGCTTGCGAAACACCGACGCCATCGTCATCACCGAGGCCTCATGCCTTGTGCTCCGTCACCCCGACTCACACATGCGCGTAATTGCTAAGCGATAATGAAGCTCACCGACGCACAAATGCTTGCATTGTGGCGGAGGGCGCAAAATCTTGAGCCGGAGCGCAGCGACTGCTCAATTGAAGTGTTCGAGGGCTACGACATCACGTCGGCCCTCAACACTGCAATGCGCCAATGGTATCTGAATTTGCTCGACACCGCACCGCTGCAATATCTTCAAACCACAGACATAAGCACACAGATAAACCTCAAGCAAATAGCCACGGGCGTGTGGCAATGCAGCCTCAACGCCAATGTGCGTCGCCTCATATCGCTGCAAATTGAGGGATGCACACACCCCACAACCATCATAAACCACGACAATGCTCAACGCGAAATTGCACTAAACACAAACCGCTACAGCCGACGCGGCACAGCCAATCCGGCGGCTGTGCAACAAGGCAAAACCATCACGCTATATTGCAAAACCTCCGACGGCGCGGCTCCGACTATCGCCGCTGCAACAGCCATCGTTGACCCCGGCGACGAGTGGTATGTGTTTGACGAAAGCGCTTTATCTTTAATCCCTAAAGCAGAAAATCTCTATGAATAAACATCTCATAGCTTCAGCCCACGCCGAATGGGAGCGCGCCAACAAGATGCGCACGCTGCGCAATCGCTGCAAAAACTACGCCTACGGCGACCAATGGTGCGACATCGTCACCGACAGCACCGGTCATCGCATGCGCGAAGGCGACCTCATTGCCAGCACCGGACGCCAGCCGCTCACCAACAATCTTATCGGCCGACTCATCAAAACCGTCATTGGGCGCTATCGCAATATCTCAGCCGAAAACAAGCGCTACAGCAGCGACGAAAACTCGGTGGATGCGCGCAACAATCTGGCAGAACTTGACAGCCGTCTGCTCGGCGACTTTCTCATATCGGGCTGCGCCGTGCAGCGCGTGGTGAGCGAAGTGCGTCCGCAAAGCGGCGCCGGCGTGTGGGTTGACAACGTAAATATCAACCACTTTTTCACCAACGACTTTCGCGACCCCCGCGGCTCTGACATAGAGATGGCGGGTATGCTGCACGACATGAGTATGCACGAGGTGTTGGCACGCTTCAGCGGCGGCGACCGCCAACGCATGGAGTGGTTGCGCGGACTGTACAGCAACGTTGACCCGGTGCTGTGCTCGATAGCCGGCGACGACATCGACTTTTTCACGGCCCGCAACGGGCGCTGCCGCGTGATTGAGCTCTGGACTCTCGAGGCAATAGAGACCAACGTGCGCCGCCGCACATACATCGACTTCAAATGGCGCTGCCGCTGGCTCACTCCAAACGGTGACCTGCTCACCACCTACATGTCGCAAACCGGCACACATCCGTTTGCCATAAAGTTTTATCCGCTGATTGACGGCGAGGTGCATCCGTTCATCGAAGACGTCATCGACCAGCAACGCTACATAAACCGACTGATTGTGCTCATCGACCGCATGATGGGCTCATCGGCAAAAGGCGTGCTGCTCTTTCCGGTAGACCAAAAAGTGCCGGGGTTCACGTGGGACGATGTGTGTCAGCGCTGGAGTGCCGCCGACGGAGTGATACCCATCACCGGACGCTCAAGCGTGATGCCGCAGCAGGTGACGAGCAACGGTGCCGATGCCGGAGCGCACAACCTGCTTGAGCTTGAGCTGAAGCTGTTTGAAGACGTGTCGGGCGTGGGCGATGCCTTGCTTGGCAAAACAACGTCGGGCAACGTTGGCAGCGCACTCTACGACAGCCAAGTGGCAAACTCTACCATCGCCTTGTCTGATATATTCGAAACCTTTAATTCTTTCACTAAACAACGCGACATTCTTGTCGAAAAAACACTATCTATAAAATGATTTCACTTATCGAGATGCGCGACCGCGAATTTGTGCGTCGCTGCATTGCCGCCGCAAAAAGCGAGTTTGAGCGCGGGCACAAAGCCGGCACACGGCGCACCGCCATCCTCGCCCTCTACGGCGGAGCTCCAAGCTACTACATATCTTTCGACCATGCCATGCGCCTTGTCAACGAGTTTAGCAAACTCAGCGACGACGAGCGCAAGCCACAGCCCGACGACAAACCGTCGGTGCTGCGAGCCAAGCATATCACCGCCCGCGTGCTGCAACTCACCGCCGAAGGCCTCAGCATCACCGCCGCCGTGGGCAAAGTGCTGATGAGCGGACATGCACAACAATTCTACATTAGTGTTGACTACGGCATGCGCCTGCTCAACCGCTACACCAAACAAAGCTACGTCTATGCACCCGTAAAAGCAATAGTATGACCATAACATTTACCTTTAGCTACATCATCGACATGATAATGGCTGTTGACGGCATGGCGGCATCACTCGACCGCGCTGACGGCAACCTCACGGTGATAAACGACGACCATCAAGAAGCGCTAACACAGCTCATAAAGCAAGCCACTGCTATTGTGACGGCAAAAGGCGGCGAAGTGATAAGCGACTACACATTCACCGATCACGAATTGCAACTCACCGTGGCCGACTCTATAAGCCAATCAATAGCGACATCGCAACTCACAACTGCCGTGGTGTGGCAAACTTTGCAGCTGGCCTACGCCGGACCCGATGCCGCCCGCGCCAACCACTGCGGCATCACAGTCACCGAAGCCATGTCGACCCTCGCGCAGCTCACCCTCCCCTGCCCTCCTTTCCGTTCCTCACACTACTAAAAAAATTTAGAGCAAAAAACTTGGTTTAATGTAATTTTTAAATTACCTTTGCTACATGAAATTTCGTGAAGTTATAACATATAAAAATTACTTTGACGAATTCTTTTCTGTTCAAGAAAGAAAAATCCAGGACAAGATTGTTAAGATTTTAGACTTAATAGAACAGATGGAACGAATACCAACTACATACTTAAAGTATATAGAAGGTACAGACGGCTTATTTGAAGTTCGAATAAAACTTGCAACAAATATTTTCCGAATTTTTTGCTTCTTTGACGGCAATAAGTTTGTAGTTCTACTATCAGGTTTTCAAAAGAAAACTCAAAAGACGCCCAAAAAGGAAATTATTCGTGCTGTTAAATTAATGAACGAGTATTACGAAGAAAAGAAAAAAGACTTACTATGAACATTAAGACACTTGATCAAATAAAAAACCAATACTACGGAGAAATTGGCACTCCGGAGCGTGATCGTCTGGAAAGTGAATTAGCTTCACTTCGTATTGGATATAAAATCCGCGCTGCTCGTGAGCAAAACGGCATGACTCAAGAAGAGCTCGCCAGCCGGATAAACAAAAAACGCGCATATATCTCTAAAATCGAAAACGATGGCGAGAATATCACCTTGCGCACACTTTTTGACGTGGTGGAGCGAGGTTTGGGCGGCAAACTCAAAATCAGCGTAGAAATATAATTTATATTGAAACTTTACTACTAAAAAATGGCGGTTGACCCTCACGGGTTGCCGCCATTAAACTATTTTTACTTATTATTGCCAAATTAATTTGCATTGGCAC
>CAZYNO010000099.1:0-6866 GCA_964648845.1 uncultured Bacteroides sp. | reverse complement strand
TCCATAAACTCAGATCCATTATCTGTAGTAATAGTCTTTATATAAGCTTTATATGTAACGTCCATGACGATTACTATTGCGTTTAACTTCGCGGCTAACCGTTGATATAGAGCATCCTATCTGCCGAGCAATAGCAGTATAACTTTTTTTTTCTTGTATTCCCAGATATATTGCGTATCTTTGCTCTCGGGATAATTGTTTGTACATAGCAATACAAAATTAGTTATTCTATTGGAGACTTCGGTCTCCTTTTTTTGTATTGCTTGTTGATAATTACCTTTTGCAAGGTTTAATTTCGGATTGGGGAGGGGCTGTGGCTTGGTGAAGCCCCATCCCCAATCCGAAATTAAGCCTTGAGCGTCCAAAAATATGGAGGCTATTCAGAACGAACCGTTTTGCACTTCGTTCTTGAATCTACACAAAAATAATAAGTTCAAAATGGATTTATTATGCTATAAGAACTTGTGGTGTGGCAGAATAGCAACAACGCCGCGATGCGAGGCATCACGGCGTTATAGCTTTTAAACTCAAATTGCTTCGGTAGGCTTATTTTTTGCGGTTACCGTAGCGGCTCATGAATTTATCCACACGACCAGCGGTGTCAACGAGTTTTTGCTTGCCGGTGAAGAAAGGGTGTGACGAGCTGGTGATTTCGAGCTTCACCAAGGGATAAGTCACGCCATCAACTTCGATTGTTTCGCGTGAGGCAACTGTTGAGCGGGTGATGAAAATTTCGTCGTTCGACATGTCTTTGAATACCACTTCGCGATAGTTTGAAGGATGAATGTCTTTTTTCATTTTTATGAGTTTTTTCTTGTTAAATCAAAGTTTGAATATTCCGTTGGTAGGACGGGTTAATTCGTAATGGCTTGCAAATTTAGCCATTATTCGCTAATCTACAAAACTTTCGGCCCACAATTTTTATCTTTTTAAGAATTGTATAAAATTGCGGTTAGTAGGCGGAGCGTCGGATGGTGACGGGGATTGCTCCGACGGGGAGGTCGCCGTCGAAGACGAGCGCGAGATAGCCACCGCCTCCGGCACCTGCCATTTTCCAGGCCAGGGCACTGTCGCGATATTTATCAATATATTTTTGCACGTCGGGATGCATCATTGCAGGGAACAGGGCCACCTGTGCATCAAACGAAGCTTGATAGGCCTCGGCAAACGCAGCGAGGTCTTTAGCCATGATTGCGTCCCAGCAGCGGCTTGCAGCGTCGGCAAGAGCTTTGACGTTGGCGGCATTGATGTTTGAATTTACTATCACCGAGCAGCCTTCGGGACGCGGGAACATGGGCACGAGGCAGATGTGACTTTCGAGCCATGAGAGTATCTTTTCGTCGTGGCACGACTCAATTTTGTCGGGCCAATAGTGACGGTCGTAGAAGTGGCGATTGAGGCCCGACATGCAAATGCCTATGGCATCTTGTGCGCCCGAAACGTGCTCATTTTTAGCCGGCTCATTTTCGAAGCAGAACACCAATTTGGCAAGCATCTCCTCGTGATAGTTTGGCAACTCGTAGGGCCATATTTTTTTGATGACGTTGCGTGTGGAGGTAGACATGCCGCCACGCTCCATAAATTCGCATGTAGGCTCAAGCGAAATGGTTATAGCCCATCCCGAGCCATACTCGCTGACGTATGGCTGGTCAATCCACGTGCCGGCTATATCGAGACGATAGGGCAACTTCGACTTCACATTTGTGCGCAAAGCCGTTGTAGAGCGAGCTTCGAGCCCGGCATCGGGAGTGCGCTCAAGCTCAATATACTCAATGCCACGCTCGCGGCAAAATCGGCGTTTCTCTTCCGAGCCGCCGTCGCTGTTCACCACAAAAATATCCGGTTTAAATCGGTCAACACTCTCCACAAAGTCGAGGAAGCCCGAGCCTGAGTTGATGCAAGCATCGGTGACATAGCGAATAGCTTTGACCATGTAGAGGCGCTCAGTCTCAGAATAGACAGTTTTGCGGTGCTTGAGCTGTTGTATTGTAGCGTCCGAGCCAATGCCCACGTACAGTTTGCCGTATTGCGATGCGGCCTTAAAAAAAGCCACATGCCCACTGTGCAACATGTCGTAGCAACCCGAAACGAAAACTTTCTTATCCATATAGTTTGTTAGCAGTCTGTGATTGAAGATTTAGAAAAGTAAGTCGGCGGCTTTGAGTTGGGCAAACGTTTTGCCGACTGTATCTTTGGCGGATAGCACAAATTGTGCAGCATCAATGCCAAAGCTTAGCCAATCAATATTTATATCTTTGTCGTCGTAGCGCAATGTCACTTCGTCGGCAGGGCTATAAACGTTGTCAACCTTATACTGAAAGCGCGCCACATCGCTGAGCACGAGGAAGCCGTGAGCAAAGCCGCGGGGCACGAAAAGCTGGCGATGATTGTCGTCGCTAAGCTCCACAGCCAGATATTTGCCGAATGTGGGTGACGATGTGCGCAAGTCTACGGCAATATCAATCACGCGACCTTCCGACACGCGCACAAGCTTGGCTTGCGAGGCTGCGCCACGTTGGAAGTGCAATCCGCGCAACACGCCGCGACGCGACATCGACTCGTTGTCCTGCACAAAAATTATATTTTCGCCGACGGCGGCATTGAAGTCGTGTTGTTTGTACGACTCCATGAAATATCCGCGTTCGTCGCCAAAGCAGCGTGGCTCAACAATCCACACTCCGGGAATATGAGTTTTTACAAAGTTCATTGCATATTTTGTTTGTAAGTGCAAAATTAATAAATTTGCACAAATAACAGAATATACTCAATGAATATTGTCTTATTTGACCCCGAAACAGTGCGCGGCAACCTTCTGCCGTTAACATATACACGTCCGGTGAGCCATCTGCGCATAGGCATCGACACCATAGCGCAAAAGTGGCAAGCAATGTTGCCGGGCACCTACTATTACGATACCGTAGACTATCTGCAAACCAAATATCCTCCCTACCCCGGCGCTGCCGACTTGCGCATTGCCGGCAATATTGTGCCCGATGCAGCTCTTGTGGCAAGCATCAACAGCTTGCGCGAAGGGCAAGCACTTTATGCCGCCGACAGCCTCATTGCCGTGCGCGGCAATGAGAGCGAGCGCGTGCAATATGCCAACGACGTGGTGAGCATCAATATGCTTTACGATATATTTTTGCTCAACGACCGCGTGCTGCGTGCCGACTTTGAGCGTCTCACCGCCAATGCGCCGCGCCGTGAGCCGTCGGACACCGTCACCGTGATTGGCGACCGCAGCCAACTGTTCATTCATGCCGACGCTGCCGACGTGGAGGGCTGCGTGATAAACGTGGCAAAAGGCCCGGTGTATATCGCCCCGGGGGCAGAGGTGATGGAAGGCGTGTGCATGCGCGGGCCTATAGCCGTATGCGAGCACTCTACGCTCAACATGGGCGCCAAAATATACGGAGCCACAACGATTGGGCCGTGGAGCAAGGTTGGCGGCGAGGTGAACAATGTTGTCATCTTAGGCTATTCAAACAAAGCTCACGACGGATTTTTGGGCAATGCCGTGGTGGGCGAATGGTGCAACCTCGGGGCCGGATGCGTGGCATCAAATCTGAAGAACGACTACACCGAAATAAAGCTCTGGAACTATCCTGCTCACCGCTTTCAGCGCACAGGCTTGCAGTTTTGCGGCTTGATTATGGGCGACCACTCAAAGGCGGGCATCAACACAATGCTCAACACAGCCACGGTGCTCGGCGTTGGCGTGAACATACACGGCAGCGGCTTTCCGCGTCCGTTTCTGGCGTCGTTCAGCGAAGGGTCTACAGCCGGGTTCAACGATGTGACTATGCGCAAATTTTTTGAGACAGCGCGCAAAGTCATGGCACGTCGCGGCATAGAGCTCACCGCCGCAGATGAGGAGATACTCACCCATGTGCGCGAAATAGCGGAGCAATACCGATGATATAAAACTATATATATGCAACTTCTAAGGATTTACCCCGAGTCAATCAACGAGCGCTATATCGCTCAAGCCGTTGAAGCGCTGCGCAACGGGCAGATAATACTGTATCCCACCGACACAGTCTATGCCCTTGCTTGCGATGCGCTCAACCAGCGAGCCATAGAGCGTTTATGCCGGGTGAAAGGCATCAACCCCGACAAGCAAGAGCTATCGGTGGTGTGTGCCGACATCAGCCAGGCGGCAGAATATACCCGCATCGACAATCTCGCTTTTCGAGCGCTGAAGCAATATCTGCCCGGCCCCTACACATTCATTCTGCCGGCGTCAACAAAGCTGCCCAAAGTGTTTAAGGGCCGCAAGACTGTTGGCGTGCGTGTGCCCGACAACGCCATAGCCCGCAGCATTGCCGAGGCTCTCGGCAACCCGGTGCTCACATCGTCGGCAGCCGTAGCCGACGAGAGCGACTTGCCGTACGCCGAGTCAATAGCCATGCACTATGGCGAGGTGATAGCCCTTGTGCTCGACGGTGGCGAGGGCGGAGTGGTGCCGTCGACAGTTATTGATTTGACCGACTCGGCAAACCCCGAAATTATACGCCAAGGTCTTGGCGAATTTGACCAATAAACTAAATTATATACCAACATGATTAGATTAAACTGCTTCTTCCAAGCAAACGACCAACAACAATTTGCCGAAGCTTTGGCTGCAGCCAAAGCGCTGACTGCAAAATCGCTCAAGCACGAAGGCAATGTGGCTTACGACGTTTTTACCAGCGCCACACGTAGCGACATCTTCATGATTTGCGAAACATGGCAAAACCAAGAAGTGCTCGACAAGCACTCAGCCACACCCGAATTTGCCGAAAACGTGGCAATCATGAACCGTTGCGGCTCGCTCAAACTTGAGTCGTTCAACTTTTAAGCTTTTGCCGCACACGCGTCATAGCAAAGGCGGGGTCACCGTTCGGTGGCTCCGCCTTCTTACTAACTACTGTAATGACCAATGGTATATTTATAAGAACGATCTAAGTTACGGGTAAAAAGATTATATTTTGTCGAAAGCTTGCGCGAGGTCATCAATAATGTCGTCAATATGCTCAATGCCGATAGAGAGGCGAATAGTGCCGGGATAGATGCCCTGGTCATCAAGCTCCTCGGGCGAGAGCTGCGAGTGAGTTGTTGTTGCGGGGTGAATTACCAGCGACTTAACATCGGCAACATTGGCAAGAAGAGAAAAAATCTGCAGGCTGTCGATGAAGCGGTGAGCTTCTTCTTGGCCGCCATAGATTTCGAAAGTGAAGATTGAGCCGCCACCGTTGGGGAAGTATTTTTTGTAGAGCTCATGGTCGGGATGCGTGGGGATTGCCGGGTGGTTAACTTTCTTAACCTTGGGATGTTTGGCAAGATAGTCAACAACCTTGAGAGCATTTTCGGTGTGGCGCTCAACGCGCAGAGAGAGGGTTTCAAGGCCTTGGATGAGGGTCCAGGCATTGAAGGGAGAGATTGTGGCACCGGTGTCGCGGAGCAACACGGCGCGGATGCGGGTGACGTAGGCAGCCGGGCCTGCGGCATCAATGAAGCGGATGCCGTGGTAAGAGGGGTCGGGCTCGGAGAGCTGAGGGAATTTGCCCGAAGCAGCCCAGTCAAATTTACCTGAGTCGATAATCACGCCACCGAGCGAGGCACCGTGGCCGCCGATGAATTTTGTGGCAGAGTGGAACACCACGTCAGCGCCATATTCGATAGGTCTAATCAGGTAAGGAGTGCCGAAAGTGTTGTCAATAATCAAAGGAATGCCATGTTTGTGAGCAACGTTTGCCACTGCCTCAATGTCGATGATGTTTGAATTGGGGTTGCCAAGAGTCTCGATAAAGACAGCTTTGGTGTTGGGCTGTATGGCATTTTCGAAATTTTCAACCTTATCGGGGTCTACAAAAGTGGTGGTAATACCATAGGTTGGCAGGGTGTGTGCCAATAAATTATATGAACCTCCATAAATAGTTTTTGCAGCTACAATATGGTCGCCTTTAGCTGCTATATTAAGAAATGCATAGGTTGCTGCAGCTGCGCCCGAGGCTAAAGCCAAAGCGGCGACACCGCCTTCGAGGGCTGCAATGCGTTGTTCGAATACGTCTTCGGTGGGGTTGGTGAGGCGACCGTAAATATTACCGGCGTCAGAGAGGCCGAAGCGAGCAGCGGCGTGAGCCGAGTTGTGGAACACGTAGCTTGTGGTTTGATATATGGGCACTGCGCGAGCGTCAGTGGCGGGGTCGGCTTGTTCTTGTCCTACATGAAGTTGGAGAGTCTCGAAATGTAATTTTTTATTTGCCATAACGATTGAAATTGTTAAGAAGTTTTACATCGCAAAATTAATAGCAATAGAAAATTCTTGCAAGTATTTTTGTAATATTGGATAATTTTGCTACTTTTGCAAAGTAACACAAAAATTTATTCTTTAAAAAAGCAATAAATATCCTTTTTGTAGAATATTATTCGGCAAACAATTCTAATCATGCTAAACATTGACGAAACCGACAAGCGCATACTGCGTGCCATGCAAGAAAACAGCAAGCTCACAATCAAAGAGCTCGCTGCAAAAGTAAATCTGTCGACAACTCCGGTCTACGAGCGTCTGCGCCGTCTTGAGGACGACGGAGTGATATCAAAGTATGTGGCGCTGCTCGACGCCGCCAAGCTCAACATGGGCTTTTTGGTGTACTGCAACGTGAAGCTTGAGCGCATAAACAAAGAGAAGGCGCTAAACTTCATAGAGAATGTGCGCGCCATGCCCGAGGTGACCGAATGTTACAATGTGTCGGGCAACTTCGACTACATGCTCAAAGTGTATGCCCGCAACATGAAAGACTATCAAGAGTTTATCATCAACCGTCTGGGCACCATCGACAACATCAGCCACGTGGAGAGCACATTTGTGATGGAGCAAGTGA
>CAZYNO010000098.1:0-6887 GCA_964648845.1 uncultured Bacteroides sp. | reverse complement strand
GAGTTTTACCGGTTTTGGGCGGAGCAACGATAAGACCGCGTTGACCTTTACCGATAGGAGCAAACATATCAACCACGCGAGTTGAGATGTTGTTTGTTGTGGCGCCGCCGGTGAGGTCGAATTTCTCGTTGGGGAAGAGCGGAGTGAGGTGTTCGAAGGGCACGCGGTCGCGCACAAATCGCGGAGAGCGGCCGTTGACGCTCAATACTGTTGAGAGGGGGAAGTATTTTTCGTTTTCGCGAGGCGGGCGCACGGTGCATTCAACAACATCGCCGGGTTTGAGGCCGTGTTGCTTGATTTGTTGCTGAGTGACGTAAACATCGTCGGGCGAGGGCAGATAGTTGTAGTCGCCGGAGCGAAGGAAGCCAAAGCCTTGCGGATCGAGCTCGAGCACGCCCATAGTTTGGATGATGTCGGCAAAGTCGTAGCGGGCATCGGTGAGACGGGGATCGCGTTGAGCTTGAGCGTTTTTATTCTTTTTATTTTTCTTGCCTTGACCGGGCAAAGTCACCACTTGATTGTTTTGTGTGGGCTCGCCGATGTTGATGGGCGAAAGATTTGCCGGGATGACAGGTTTGGCGGGTTGTTCGGGAGCTTGAGCAGCGCGCTCGGCCTCGGCGGCAGCGCGTGCGGCAGCTTCTTCGGCGGCACGAGCGGCAGCCTCCTCGCGTTCACGTTGCGAGCGGGGCATGAAAGTGCGGCCACCACCGCCGGCGCCAAAGAATGACGAGAACGATGAGTCGGCGCCGTCTTCTTTTTTGGCGTGGGTGAAGACTTTTGTTTGTTGAGGTTGCTCGGCAGCTTCTTGCTCGGCAAGGGGAGCTTCGGGCACTTCGTCGTCTTCTTGAATAGCTTGAGCGTCGTTACTGATAGTCTCAGTGTCGGTAACAACGTTAGCAGCAGCGGCAACGTCCTGTTTGCGGGGACGGCCACGGCGTTTTTTCTCGGTAGTCGGTTGCTCTGTTTGAGCCTCGGCAGCGGGTGCTTCGGCTGTAGGTTGAGCGGAAGTCTCGGCTACGGTAGTCGGTTCGGTTGCAGCGCCCTCGGCAGCTACGGGAGCTTCGGCGGCGGGAGCTTCAACGTTTTTCTTTTTGCGGCCACGTTTTTTGGGTTGCTCGGCGGCCTCGACGGGTTGAGCCGAGTCGGCGGCAGGGGCAATGTTAGTGGCATCAGCATTGCTCACGGCCTCAGCAGCTTTAGCGCGTTTTTTGCGTGGTTGACGTTGTGCGTTTGCAGTAGCTTTGTCAATAGCTTGCTGGTCGAGAATTTCGTAAATGAGGTTTTCGCGTTGAGCGATGTCAATTTTTTTGAGACCTATAGACTCGGCGGTCGACACGAGGTCAGCGTCAGTCATATTCTCTAATTCAGTGATGTTATACATATAACTAATATGTGGGAGGGGTTTATTCAGAAAAACTTACATGTGTGCTGCACGAGCGAGCGGCAGCGACATATTGGTATGCATTGAGAAAAAGCCCAACGATTTGGGTTTATACCAATAATATTTCGCGAGCAAAGCAAATAGTCAGCAAATATTCGGAGAACCGTGATGCGAGCGCAAAGCTGCATCAGCAATTTATCGTATAATTGGGATTATCTGTTGGGGGAAATACTTGAAAAAAGTGTAGAACTTGTAAAAGTAGTTGAACGGTATGAAGGTTAAAAAACAATCAAATAACCGAGAAAGTCTATTTACTTCGATTGATTTTTTAATCCGTAACGAATTATAGGCTTTGGGAGTGTTTGTAAAACATCGCAAAGTTACAATTCTTTTCTTAAATAACAAAGTTTATTTGCAAAAAGTTGCATTATTTATCAGCAAATCACCGTTTTTTATCGTTCAACAGCAAAAAAATCGCTACGGCAAGCGCCAAGGTGTAGGCGGCAAATATAAGCCATGCCGACTGCCAATCGCCAACGAGCAGAGCACGATTGTCGTGCGCTTGCCAATGGCAGTAGTGATTGACGACGGCGCCGGCAGCCACCATGCCCACCGTAGAACCCACGCCGGTGTTTAGCATCATAAATAATCCCTGACCCAGAGCTTTGTTGCTGCCCGTGGTGTTGCGCTCAACATACAACATTCCGGCAATGTGATAGAAGTTGAATGCTATGCCGAATATTGCCATCGACAACACCAGCGACCACAAGCCGCTGCCGGGATTGCCAAAGGCAAACAGTGCAAAGCGTGCGGTCCACGCCAGCATGGCAATGAAGAGTGTGCGGCGTATGCCCAAGCGTGTGAGCACAGTGCCCACAATGAGTATGCTCGCCGCCTCCGATATGTTTGACAGCGAAAACAGCATTGTGGCATTTGCCGCCACTGCCGACGTGGCATAACGCTCTCCCGCTGCAAATTGCGAGATAAACGATGTGGCATATCCGTTGCCGATTTGTGTGCACACACCGGCAAATATCACGATTATGAAAAAGCGACGCAAATCGGGCCGCCGAAACAACTGCAGCGCATCGAGGCCGATAATTTGGGCAAAGCTCGGCTTTGGGGCCGTAGACCGCACTCCGTATTCGGGCAGCATAATGTTGTAGGCTGCGGTTGCCAAACTCAGCACGGCTGTTGCCAGCAGTTGCATAGAGGTGTACTGAAAGCGATATCCGGCAAATGGCGACGCCTCGTTGATTGTGAAGCCAAAATGTCCGTCGTGCAGGTAAGCGCTGTTAACGAGCCACATAGCGGCAACAAAGCCTACAGTGCCAAATATGCGTATGCGCGGAAACATCTTTGTTGCATCGTTGCCCGACGCATTGATTTTTATAAATGCCACGGTGGTCGACAATGGTATTGTGGGCATGAAGAACGCCAAAAATGCCAGATACAGGCTGTAGAACGGCACAAAGTGCATGCGGCTGTGAGTGTTGGCATAATACCACGTGCAAAACATAAATATCGCAGCAACAACGTGGCATATCGACAGCATGCGCCGCGCCGACAGATAGTGGTCTGCAATGTGGCAGACAATTGCCGGGGTGATTATCGACACTATTCCGGCTGTAGCATAGATTGTAGACACGTGCGCTCCAAGTCCGGCGCTACCCAACAGTTGCGCAATGCTCGTGAGGAAGCATCCCCACACGGCAAATTGCAAGAAGAATAGCACCGACAAGCGCACATAAGTACATTTTGAGGTTACCATAGCATTAGAATTTTACTTGTATACCACCGAGAATAGTTGTGCCGGGCATGGGACAGCCGTAAATAATTTCGTAGTGCTTGTTGGTGATATTGTCGAGTTTTACAAACGGCATTACTTTATGGCGATAGGCTATGTGCAAATTAAGCAGCGAATAGTCTTGCAGCTTTTCGGCACCGGAGTTGAGGCGCCACACCGAGTTAGATTGCAAGGTGAGCATAAATTTGCCGGGAGTGAATGTCAGCGCGGCATTGAGCATATTTTTTGGTGCATAGAGCAGCGCGTGCGATGTGGTGTGCAGATAGCTGTAGTTTACATTCAGCGTCCAGAGTCGCGATACGGCGCACATGCACTCCACTTCTAAGCCTTTGTTGACAAAGCTGCCGGTGTTGGCATATTGCTCGCGGCCATCAACAATGCGGGTTTGTATCATCTCTTTGGCGTCGATATAAAAAAGGTTGAGAGTGAGGCGCAGATTGCGATTTACGAGATATTTTGTGAGCGACACGTCATAGCTGTAAAGATACTCGGCGCACAAGTTACTGTTAGCTTCGGTGCCAATGTATAGCTCGCGTATATTCGGGGCTCGGAAGCCTTTGCCAAAGGCAAAGCGCACATCAGAGTCGGCAAGCGGATGCAGCGTAAATCCGGCTTGCGGCACCCACACGTTGCCGTATTGCGAGCCATACTGCCAACGCACTCCGGCATTCACCGATATGGCTCGGTGCAGCGCCTGCTGCATAAGTGCATAAGCGCCAAACGAATGTTCCGACTTGTCAACGCCGTCAACAAGTTTGCCGTCACTCTTGTTTATTCGCCAAGTGTGGCCGCCCCAATGTTGCCAATCGGCGCCGAGAGTGAGGTCGCTGCCTTGCCACGGATGCACGGTCTCTGTCAATGTCACACCGCCGTTATAGTCGGTAGCATGGAAAATGGTTGTTGCGGGAGCCTCGTTTGCGGCATATCCGTCGTCAATTTTGTGGTTGCCGTGATTGATATAAGCACGTATGGTGCCGCAGCCAAAGGAGTATTTGTTGTTGGCGTAGGCCGAGAGTGTATATCTGAATATATTGGTCCACATGCCTTCGATGGGTTTGTGGGTTGTGCCGGGATAGTCGGCGGTTGACTGTGTGAGGTAGATATTTGCGCCAACTTGCCATGCCGACGACAGTTCATAGCCAAATTGGGCAAACTCGTTTGCGCCCCAATATTCGCTGTTGGCACGGTTGCCGTTGCTGTGGGCAATCTGTGCACTCAGCGAGGCATTGATTTTTCCGTCGCGCACATGCGAAGTTAGGTCGAATTTTTGTGTAGAAAATGAGCCAATCATAGCCCGTGCCGAGCCATAGTATCCGTCGTGGTGTGCTCTCTGCGTGATGATATTCACCGAGCCGCCCATTGCATTCGAGCCGTACAGCAGCGATGACGGACCACGCACCACTTCTACGGCAGCAACGCCGGTGACGCCGTAGGTATCTGCAACAGAATGGCCGAATACGCCCGCCCACTGCGGCTGGCCGTCAATAAGAAACAGCACTTTATTGGCCTGCCCCACCCCGCGGATGTTTATCGCTCCGGCAGAGCCGGCAGAAACGCCATAGCCCACAAAACCGCGCTCGCTGACAAACACGCCGGGCATAGCGGCAGAAATTATCGGCAACAGAGAAGTCTCAGCCGACTGCTCAATTTGTTGCGTAGTGATTGTGGTGACATCAAACGGTTGCAGCCGAGGTTCGAGCTGCGAAGTGACTGTGAGTTCTTCAAGGTGAAGTGTGTCGCGAGGCACGTCAACGGCATCGGCACATAAGCAAATAAATGTTGATAAAGCGAAAAAAGAGGTTGTGCGAATCATAATAATTAGAAATTTATAGAGACCGATTAACATTTTGCATGGCAAATTTGTTTAAGCCTCAAAAAATTTCTAACCGATAAATTTTATACAACTATGACAGAAAACGAAATTGCTTATTTTGACAAACTTGCCGCCCAATGGGACGACAACGAATTTTACTCTACGCCGCAGCGCATAAATCATGTGCTCGACATTGTGAATGTGAAAGAGGGCATGCACGTGCTCGACCTTGGCACGGGCACCGGTGTGATGATGCCATACCTGCTTGAACGCGTGGGCGCCGAGGGCAAAGTGCTGGGCGTAGACGTCTCGGAGGGAATGCTGCACCGCGCACGCAGCAAACACGGCGCGTCGATGTTTCTGAAAGCCGACATTGAGCGCGAGCGGCTGCCCGGCAAATATCACCGCATACTCATGTACTGCGTATATCCGCACTTGCAGCGCCCCATATCTACCATCAAAAAGATAGTGTCGCAAAATTTGGTGAACAACGGCACACTCACCATAGCCTTTCCTACCGTCGCTGCACACATCAACAATGTGCACCGCAACCGACACATCTACAGCCGTCTGCTACCTCCGGCAGCCACTCTTGCCGCCCAGCTGCAGGCGCACCACATCGTCGCCACCGGCACCAGCTCCGACCCCTACGTCGTCACCATCCGCCGCCGCTAAGAAAGTACTACTTGGCTCAACTCATTAGCGATAGTTTGAATGCCTTGCTGGATGCGTGCAGTTGTTTTGTGCGACGGATAGCGATATCCGGTGGCATATTGCGATAATTGGGCAGCCGAAATTCCGGTGAGCTTAGCCAGTCCTTTAAATGATATTAAGCCCCCATAATATGACAAAAATGACGGCACATCGTAGACAAATGAAAATGAAGCCTCAACAAAAGGCATATTGTCTTTTGCGTAACTTTGTTTCATGGCCTCATACATTGCATTCCACTCGTTTATGGCTTCTTCAACGGTTTTACCCTCACCGATTAATCCATAATTGATCGGTGCATTGTCGTCAACAAAAGCCGAAAACGTTCCGTTTTTCTCGCGAGCGATATAAACTTTCACTTGTACCATATCTAAATAACTAAATAGTTAACAATGTTTTTAAACAAATATTTCACACGTAAGATTATAGCTTTACACCCGAGGCTTTAATTATATTTCGGAGCGTTCCGGTTGAGACCTCTTCCTTGCCATGGTGACTTGTGGCAAACTTTTGACCTGTTATAGGGCTGAACCACTCAGGATGCCCACATAAAACATTTCCTGTAGGGTAACACCCGGCCTTTTTCAACTTACGATGCAATTCATTATATTTCATGATATGAGTTGGTTTAGTAACAGCAAAGGTAATGCTATTTTTTTAAATAGCATTACCTTTGCTAATTTTTTTTCAAAAAAAGTGCGGCCGGAGGGGTCGCACTTTTTCTATAGGTAAGGTATACGAGGTTATTTCACTTCCCAGGTTTCGCCGGCAAGTATCATGTCGCGAAGGCAAGTGAAACCTTTTTTAGCTTGAACTTCGGCAACTTGATTGCAAACGCCATCGTTGTAGGTGATTGAGTCAACGTCGCGAATTACGCCCACAGCCAACGGAAGGCTTTCGCCGTCCATCATTGCGAGTTGCTGGTGCAAGAAGTTTGATTGGCAATGTGCATCGTGCACGAGCACGTCGTCGAGAGTATATCCGTCTTCGCCGATGGTGACAGCTTTGAGCAAGAAGCCGTCTTGCACGAGGCCGCGGTTCATATCTTTGCCGAAGAGCATTTTTTCGCCGTGGCGGAGGTGGATAGTTTTGTCGGCACGCACAGCTTTGTCAGTGATGGGGTTGTGGATGCCGTTGTTGAAGATTACGCAGTTTTGCAGCACTTCAACCACAGA
>CAZYNO010000097.1:0-6889 GCA_964648845.1 uncultured Bacteroides sp. | reverse complement strand
GATGACGAGTAATTTTTTTTTGCGCATACCCGAACCGGGGTAAACTTTTTGGGGGAAGGCGTGTTATAGCCTCAAATTTCACTTATTATCTAACTAAATCCTCACTAAGCTATGAAACGGTTACTATTATGCGCCGTCTGCGGCGTGGCTCTCGCTCCGCAGCTCGCACAGGCACAAACCGACGAGATGATGCTCGACATCGACGTTGTCAGCATCACACCTTGCAAAACAAACTACTATTCAACAAATTCATCAAACTGGTTCTTGCAACTCGGAGCGGGCATAGATGCGCCGTTTCTTGAATATTCGCTAACTCACGGCAAAGCCAAACATCACCTCACGGCAGCCTACGAGTTGGCGTTCGGCAAGTGGATGAGTCCGTACACCGGCTGGCGAATAAGCATGCTCGGCGGTGCATTGCATTGGGACAATCACACCTACTCAAAGGCGAAATATGTGAACGCCAATCTCGACTTGATGTGGGACATGCTCAACTCGCTATCGTCGCCCAACCCCAACCGCGTGTTCTCACTGGTGCCATTTGTGGGTCTCGGAGGCACATTCTCGTGGGATTTTAAGGCGTCTGAGTCGAACGTAAAAAATCAGCACGGCGACTTGAAGCGCAATCAATGGACATTGCCGGTGAGCGCCGGCCTGCAAATGCGCTTTCGCGTGTGCCCGTATGCCGACATATTTTTTGAAGGACGCGCACAATTCTATGGCGACAACTTCAACAACTGCGTTTATGGACGTCCCATTGACATCAATATAACTGCCGTCGGAGGCATCACGATAAACTTTGGCGGCTGCAGCTTCAAACAAAACAATGCATGCAAATACCTGTCGACAATCGGCAATCTCAATGCGCAAGTCAATGATCTTCGCGAGGCTCTCGCCGCCACATCTGTGGCACTCGCTGCCGCCGAGGCACAACTGCCATGCCCCGAGGCCGAACCCATCGAGCCCACAACAGTTATATTTGAGCAAACGCCGCTGATGGCAACGGTACGCTTCACCATAGACTCAGACAAGATAAGCGACGAAGAACTGGTGAACGTCTACAACATCGCGCAATGGATGCAACAAAATCCCGACCAGAGCGTAGTGATACTCGGATATGCCGACGCCGACACAGGCACTGCCGACTACAATCAGCAACTGTCGCAGCGCCGTGCGCAAGCTGTGCTGCAAGCACTCACCAACACCTACGGCATCAATGCCGACCGTCTGAGCATACAGCCGCAAGGGTCTACAACGCAGCCCTACCCCACCAACTCGTGGAACCGCATAGTGCTTTTCTCTCCCCAATAAATTTTGGGTAGGATAGTCCACATCGTTAGCTTGGCTATCGCTACATGGCTATTATCCGTGCCCGAATGGCACGGATAGTAGCTGTACAACAGACTGACTATCTCCACTAAAGACTAAAAAAATAGGCGGCATGTCAACACGACATATCGCCTATTCAATCACAGAATGAAGAATGTATATATGAAGAGATAATGAATCTTATCTGATGATGCAACGTGATGTGCGACGCTCGCCGTTAGAGAGCGTTTCAGCCTTGATGTAGAGGCCGGGAGCCGGAGTGTCGGCACCAAGATTTACACCTTGCATGTTGTAGTATTCGGTACGGACCACGTCGACGTCATCGGCAGGGAGATCGTTGATCCCGGCGCGTTCGCCGCCAACGGTAAATTTCATTGCTTTAGTTGACAACCACTGAGCACTTGCACCGGTCAAAGCATACATGCGGTATGTGTAGCCGACAACTGCAGCGGGGAAGTCAAGGTGCAAATCGTAGCTGCGAGTTTCGCCTGCCACCATCGACACGGGGAACAATGACCATTGTTGCACAATATTATTTTCCGGATCGTAAACTGTGAGCCAGGGAGTTTCGAACAAGTAACCTGATGTGCAGTTGATGTCGAACTTAACGTGAATGTCGTGCGGGTCAACACTGTCAGAGTCTTCAATCGAGGGATTATCGAGAGTTGCAACCCAATCGGTTGGGGGAGTGCCGGTTTGAACAGTAACATCAAGTTTGTCGGTGAGTATATTGTTAGAACCGTCAACAAGAGCAATCTTATATGAAGTGCCTTCGGTCACCGTTGTTGAAGTTTCATAAATCTCTATATCGAGAGTTTCGCCTTTGGGAATGTAAACCGGCACATAAGAATATGTTTGGATGAGCGAAGAGCCGGTGCTATTGTAGAGCTGCATGGCAACTTTGCCGTAATATTCTTGGTCGGAAGACACTTTGGCGCTCATGCGCAAGGGCACCACATAGTCTGCGCTGCTGTTGGTCTTGTAGAACGGAGTGTCAATGCTGAAGTCTTCAACTTTGAGCGAGCAAGCGCCGTCTGAAGTGAATGTGGCTTTACCTGAAGCGACAGTCATGGTGTATGATTGCACGGCTGCGGCTTTAACATTGATTTTGTGCCACTCGTTGTCAGAGCCTTTAAATACGGGAGTGATAGTGTATTGGCCGTCGGTAAGGTCGGTAGGCAAAGTCACGCTATAGTTTCCGGCATTTGAGGTGAGAGCAACATTGCTGAAGCTTGAGCTGCTGCCAACATATTGCACGAGCTCGCCGTTGATGTCACTAATCTTGATGCCGAGGGTGCCCGAGAGTGGAGCGCTGGTGTAGTTGATAGCGCCGCCGTTGAGGGTTATTGAGCCACCAAGGTTTGCGCTTGCTTGCTGCACGCTGAAGCCGTTGCAATACATCTGCTCGAAATATTGAGAGTTGTCTTCGGCGGGTTTGATATAGCAAATAGCATCTTGGTTGTAGTTGTAGGCATATTTTGAGAGGTTCATACCAGCAGAGTACGACTCGAGAGCGTTGAGGCGGAAGTAACCGTCGCATTCGCCTTCCCAACCCCAGTTGATGTGGAACATGTCGTCGTAGCTGTAACCGTCGCACACATACTCGTGAGCATAAGCCGACGAGAGGATGTTGTTGATGCAACCACCGAGCATAACGGGGCCACCGTTTTTGAGGCCATCGTAGATGAGGTCGTTCCATTCGTCGTAGCCGTAATAGTCGCGCACATAGTAACGGATACTCTTGTCGAGTTTGAAATAGTTTGCCGACGACTTGATAACATTGATAGCGTAAGCGCCGCTACCGCCAGATTTATAATTCATTGACACTGTCACGCCGCAAGCATACATAAGGTTGGCAACAGCATTTTTTTGAGCGGTTGTCACTCTATCAGTGTCGTAAGAGTCGAGCATGCGGCTCCAGTTGAAAGTAGTATTGTCAAAGTCGAACGACAAAGTTTGCGAGGCGTCGGTGCCATTGTTCCAGGTGTATGAGGCAGTGCCTGTGCCTTTAGTGGGGTAGTTGTAATATTTGAGCACTTGAGCCAAAGCCACAGCCACGCAACCTGCGGGATAGTTGTTTGGAGCTTTGAGGTTGAACGGGTCATTGAGGCCCCAACGGGTAGAACACATGGGGTGGATAGCTTCACGCTCGGGCGACACATGAGCTTTTGGCTGCACACCTTGCTCTGCGGCAGCGCGGGCGTAGGCTATTTGGTCGGCATAGCTTTGCAGCAAATATGTCATAGCGGGCGGCATATTTGCAACGTCGAGACTACCCGAGTCGCAATAGCCAAGGATGGCGTCGGTAGAGTCGTCTGCCGACAGCACAAGATATCCACCATCATTACTACGGCCAAAGAGGTAGACGGCCGGCTGGTTATCTGCTGTGAAGGTTGTTAAAAGCTCCGGGGTTACGGTATTCAAGCTTTTAATGTGCCTTGCGGTGGTAGTGTTTGTTGACGACACACGGCGCAAAGCTGCTTCAGGACTTAACACTTCGGAGAATGCACTGCCTGCAACGATGGCAGTGGCAAGAAGTAGAGTAAATCTTTTCATGGATAAGTCTCGTTTTTAGTATATTTGAACTTATTGGTAATTAAATATTTACATTTAAAGACGCGCAAATTTATAAAAAATTCGCGAACATTTTCATATAAAACGTGAAAAACTTTTCAAATTTAGTGATAAAAATTATTAAATGCATCATTTTGCCATATAATTATAATATAAATGTAATATTTGCTATCATTTTGACGGTGTCTGTTTTTTGTGTAATTTTGTGATGATATATATCATCATTACAAATTTGTATGAAAAAGCTACTCTCTTTAACCGCTTTGACCATGATGTCAATAACATCAATAAATGCGCAGTCGGCATTGAAATATCCGGTTGCGCCGTCAGACAACACTGTAGATAACTACTTCGGCCGCACAGTTGCCGACCCGTATCGTCCGCTGGAGAACGACACCGCAGCAGCAACTCTGGCTTGGGTGAAAGCCGAAAATGCCGTGACTCGCGGCTATCTCGACGCCATACCCTTCCGCCAACAGCTGCACGCCCGTCTCACCGAACTCAACAACTATGCCAAGCACGGCGTGCCCAAGAAGCGTGCCGACGGCAAATATTACTTTTTTGAGAACGACGGCCTGCGCAATCAGTCGGTGCTCTATCGTGCCGACTCGCTCAACGGCGAAGCCGAGGTGTTTCTCGACCCCAACGCGCTGAGCACCGACGGCACAGTTGCCCTCACCGGCGTGTTTATGAGCCCCAACGGCAAGTATATGGCATATACCATAGCACGCAGCGGCAGCGACTGGACAGAAATATATGTGATGGACGTGGCAACAAAACAGCTGCTCGACGACCACATTCTTTGGGCTAAATTCACCGCTGCCTCATGGGACGGCGACGGTTTCTACTATAGCGCCTACCCCGCTCCCGAAGCCGGTAAAGAGTTTTCAAACGCCAACGAATATCAAAAGATATACTACCACAAAATAGGCACTCCTCAGTCGCAGGACACTGTGATGTTTGAAGACTTGAACGCACCCTTGCACTTTCACCGCGCATGGACCGACGACAAAGCAACAATGATTGCCGTGTCGATAAGCGGTCAAGGCAACGGCAATGCCATGAAGGTGAAACAGCTGCACGTTGACGGTGCCGACTGGGTGACAGTTGCCGACAACCAGCTCAACAGCATTGACGTTATCGACGTTGTTGACGGCGAGATATATTTTTACACCTCACTCGGAGCTAAAAACTATCGCATAGTAGCCGCTCCCGTTGCCGACCCGCGTCAGCAAAACTGGCGCGAAGTGGTGCCCGAAGCTAAAGACGTGCTTGTTGGCGCAAGCATGGTTGGCGGCGGTCGCATGATTTTGACCTACGACAAAGATGCAGCAAATCATGCCTACGTTTATGCACTCGACGGCACACTCATCAACGAAATCAAACTCCCCGGCTACGGAGCCGCCACATTCTCAACCTCCGGCGAGTCGAACGAAGTGTACTACAGCTTCTCATCAACCACCAGCCCCGCCGAGATTTACTCATACAACCCCGACACCAATGAGAGTGCTCTTGTGCGCTCAACACAAATAAAAGGCATCAACCTTGCCGACTATGTCACCAAGCAAGTGTTCTACACCTCAAAAGACGGCACAAAGATACCTATGTTTATAACATACAAAAAAGGCACTCTGCGCGACCGCAAAAATCCGGTGTACCTCTACGGCTACGGCGGCTTCAACATCACCCTCAACCCCACATTCTCGCCCAACCGTCTGCTGTGGCTTGAAAACGGCGGCATCTACGCACAAGCAAATCTGCGTGGCGGCGGCGAATATGGCGAGGAATGGCACGAGGCCGGCACATTGCTGCAAAAGCAAAATGTGTTTGACGACTTTATTGCCGCTGCCGAATATATGATTGAGCAAAACTACACCTGCCCCGAATTGCTGACAATTGAAGGCGGCTCAAACGGCGGTCTGCTTGTAGGTGCTTGCGCAAACCAGCGTCCCGACTTGTTCCGCGTGGCAATACCGCGTGTCGGCGTTATGGATATGATGCGCTACCACTTGTTCACCATCGGCTGGAACTGGGCTCACGACTATGGCACATCTGCCGACTCGAAAGAGATGGCCGACTATCTGCTCGGCTACTCACCGCTGCACAACATCAAGAGCGGCAAAGACGTTAAATATCCGTCAATCATGGTCACTACCGCCGACCACGACGACCGTGTGGTGCCCGCACACTCATTCAAGTATGCCGCCACTCTGCAAGCCGCACAAACCGGCGACCGTCCCAAGCTCATCCGCATCGACTCAAAAGCAGGTCACGGTGCCGGCAAACCTATAGCTAAAATCATCGACGAATATACCGACATATATTCATTCATCTTCAACAATCTCGGCATACAGCCCAAATGAAAAGATTGACAACAAACCTATTGCGCGTGCTCGTCTGCGCCGTGACACTGCCCGTGATGACGGCATGTTTCACCGGCGTGGAGAGCACGCCTAAAATCACTGCCCGCGACATCAAGAAACAAAAGATTGTGGAGGTTGCCGAAAAGCAATTTCTCAGCGACGTGGCGGGCGAAAAGCCGTCAACGTGGCACGCAGGCAAGCGTCTGTTTGTGACCGACAACCGCATTTCGCTGATATTCACGCCGCAAAGCCTCGGCGGCACGGTGATACCCGACTCGCTTGCCGGCAAAGAGATAGTGCTCACCGGAGTGTCGTCGGTGCTCTCGGTGACCGGTGATGAAGAGGTGCAGCTATCGTTTATCGACAACCGCGGCACGCAGCTCAATTATCGCCCGGGCGTGCTGCGCAGCACCTTCGACGAGCGCTCACAATTTGAAGTGCCCTTCACCGTAGAGATGAGCGTTGTCGACGCCGTGTCGGCAAAACTCACCGGCAACACATATTACATACTCACCGCCCGCCGCTCTGACGCCGAAGGCAACGAGGTGAAAGGCTTGCGCTACATACCGGTGACAATCACTCGTGTCACACCCGGCAATGCAAACCAGCCGCTACGCGTATAT
>CAZYNO010000096.1:0-6904 GCA_964648845.1 uncultured Bacteroides sp. | reverse complement strand
CAGATACAGTAAGAGTAGTAATTTCTAAATAAAGATAAAGCTATGAAACGAATTTCCTTAATAATTTTTGCTTTGTTGGCTGTTGTGCAAATCAAAGCAGTAACACTCGCTGACTATGTAGGCTATTTTGAAGATGATAGTTATTGTTATGCAATCATATCTGAAGAAGAACATACGGTGGGCATTTATAGACAGAAAGTATCAACCTTGCCGGACTTGGTTATACCTTCATCTGTTGATTACAATGGTACTACATATACAGTAACAAAACTTTTTAGTTTCAATAGTGAGGATGCTGTGTGGGCAGATAAATGGTATTATGTAACTGTATCAATACCTCCTACAATTAAGGAGATAGGCGGTGCCGGTGAAGTGTTCTACGGTATGCTAAAATTAGAGAAAGTATATATTTCTGATTTTGTTGCATGGCTTGCAATAGATATGAACAGCGATTTATCAAACAACCCAACTTGGTGGCAGCGTAAACTATTCTTAAATGGAGAGGAAGTAAAAGGAGATATAGTTATTCCTGAAGGAGTAGAAGTTGTTGGCAACTGTTATTACCTTGATAATATAACATCAGTCACAGTTCCTCCATCAGTAAAAAAATTCATGATGTGCGCATTTGATTGTCCGAATGTGTACATTTATGCTGCAGAACCCCCAATATTAATCGCGTATAACGATGAATACCAATATTTTAATCATTCGACTGTTTGGGTGCCGGCAGGATCGCTTGAAAAGTATAAGGCCGACGAGAAGTGGAGTCAAGTCAGTGACTTGCGCGAAATGAGTGTTGACGAGATGACGGCCTACGACACAAATGGCGTCGGCGACGTTGAAATAAACAATATAGTCAAAGTCAACACTGTTGACGGTGGCATTGCTATCTCAACGACAGAAGCAACCGAAGTCGCTATCTACTCAACAACAGGCGCTCTCGCCAAGGCATTGCGCGTCTCGGGCGAAGAAACCGTATCGCTCGCCCCCGGCCTCTATATAGTGCGTGCCGCCGGCAAGAGCTATAAAGTCAGAGTCTAACATCCCCCAAATCATAAACACGTATAACGCAGCAAAAGCCCGGTCTGTCCGGGCTTTTGCTGCGTTAGGGAGGAGTGTGGGCTATTTGCGGAGGCGCTTGATCCAGAGGTAGTAACCGGTGAGGGGTAGGGTGGCGCCAAAGAGTGCTGCGAGAAACGTGATGATGCGCGTCACGAGTCCGCCCCAGGTGCCGGTGTGCACGGCATAAATTATGCTGCGCATTTTGTCACCGCCTTGTTTTTGTTCGCCTTGTTTAAAGTCACCGCCTTGCTTGGCTTTATCGCCTTTATGCATATCGCCATGATTGCCGTGCTTGCCACCGCGCTCGCCAAAATGCTTGCCGTGGCGCTCGCCAAAATGCTTGCCGTGGCGCTCGCCTTGCTTGTTTTCGGCAAGTTGTGCGTGCTCGCTGCGACCTTCGCCGCCGCGGTGCATTTCGGTCTGCTCAACGCCAAATGTTTTGTAGAAGCCGGTGCGATACCAATCGAACGACCAAGTGAGGCCCGTCAGAGCGCATGCCAGCAAGAAGATTGCTGCGTACATGCCGCCTGCCACGTGCAGACCTTTGAAAAACAGTGTTTTGCCGTTTTTAACAGAGATGCTGAGGCTGCGTCTGAATGATTTGCGTGCGCGATATACCCACATCACTATGCCCGATATGAGCACAATCACAAACATCAATGTTGAGATGCCAACAATCAGCTTGCCGTGAAACACGCCGCCCTCTTTGGGGTTGCCGCCGTCGAGCAGCCAACGGTGCAAGAAAAACATGTTTTTGAAAAACGGGCTGCGCACGTAGTCGCCTTTTATTTGTCCGGTGTATTGGTCAACGAATATCGAGGCGTGGCGAGGCTTTGACAGGCTCATCTGATATGCGCGCTCGGGATTATCGCTGATTTCGACGCGCGTAATTTCTACGCTGTCGGGCAGCATTGCCGCCACGCTCTCTTTGAGCTCGTCGGTGGGTATGGCTTGGCCTTTGACCTCGCTGACATAGTAGAGCTCGTGGTTGCACGCGCGGTGTATCTCCGGCTCCCAGACGAGCATGGCGCCCGAAAAGCATATCAGCGTGATGATCAATCCAAATGGCACTGACAGCCAGAGGTGGATGTTTTTAAATACTTTATGCATGATTGATTATAGAATAAGAAACTCTTTCTTTTTTACTTCAGCAAGCCGATGGCTGTGCTTGTTGTGGCTTGCACTTCGAGGCCTTTTGTGGCTACGGCTGTTGATGCGTTGATTGAGTAAACTGCAGGATAGCCGCCGTCGACCGACACCATAACGTACGATTTGCCCTCGTAGTTGAACACGTTTTTGCTGAATGCGCTGATTGTGGTGTTGTCGGGCAATCCGGTCACGTAGGTGAGTTTGCCGCTCTCGCCGTTGAACACTGCCAAGCGGTTGGCTGTGTAGCCGGTTTGTGCGAAGGGACGGTCGTACATCACGAGCAAGAAGTTGCTACCACCCATGCTATAAACGTTTGTGAAGCCACATCCGTTCGATTGCTCCTCGATATTAACATAATAGTTGTCGAAATCGGTGCTTCCGGCAGGGATGCGCACCACGCCGGCGGGCAGTGTGGTTTGCTGACGTGCATCGGTCATTGTCTTGGCATAGCTGGGCGAGAACACGTAGATGTCGCCGTTGTCGGCCTTCACAACAGTTTGGTAGTATTGCGATTTGTAGCGGCCGCAAGCATACGAAATTTTGTCGGTGCTGATGATTTTGGGATTGGTCATGGTGTAGTCGTCGTAGATAGCAACCCAGCATTTGTTGGGATATTGAGTGTATTGCAACTCACCTTTCACGTATGCCGAGCTTGCCGAGCCGCCGCTTTCGGTTTTCACCAAATCTTCGTTGCCGGGGAGCACATATTTGCCGCCGTCAACAGCTGCGCCGTATGCGCTCAAACCGCAAGGCACCACGCCGCTGAAGATTTTGCCGTCGCGCTCTTGAATGCCGGCGAGGATAACATATTCGCCGTTGCCAAGATAGTTTTCAACGATATAGTCGTCGCCCGAGGTGTTTGATGTGTAAGTCTCGTCGGTGACGTGAAGATACGACACAAGAAGCATTTTGGGAAGATTGCCCTCGGCATTGGCATACGATGTGGGAGCGCTGCCCGTAGAGGTGGTCATCACATAGTCGCCGTAGGTGCCGAATGTGGTGAAACGCTTGATTTCATACTCTTTTGAGCGAGCTTTGAGGTTGCCGGCAGCGTCGCGATAGTATGAGCGGGTGGTGCCGCCGTTGCCTTGGTTGTAGGTCAGCGCATAGAGATATTTGTCGCCAACGAATACCCATTGTGTTGCACCGTCGTTGGTGAGACCGTTGCCCACAATTGAGAGAGAGCCGCTTTCGATGCTCTCGGGAGAAAGGAGAACGTTTTGCGATTGACCGAGCACGTCGCCGGTTGCAGCGATCACAAAGCCCGGAGCCGAAACGGTTTCGCCGCCGTTGTTGTCGTTGCCGCCGCCGAGATTGTTGTTATCGTCGTCAGAGCACGATTGCATTGCGGGCACAGCTGCAGCTGCCATAGCTGCCAAAAGGAGTTTGGTTGTCTTCATATTCTTATATTTTTATTACGTTTTGATATCGGGTTTAGTAGCTGCCAAAGCACACGCGCACTTTGCCGTAGAAGGCGCGGCCGGGCTTTTGCAGACTGAAGTTGTCGTAGAGCTTGGCATTGGTGAGATTGCGACATTCAAACGACAGATTGTAGCGACCGTGGCCTATGCTATAGGTCAGCGAGATGTTGTGGCTCCACTGGTTGGGCACCATATAGTCGCTGTTGTCGGCGCCAATGCTCGAGGCATAATAGCAAAAACTTTTGGTGTATTGGTTGTCGTAGGTCAGCTGCAATACGTTGTATTTTTTGCCCAGATTGTGCCAATAAAAGTTGAAATCGAGGTCGCAGAAAAAGTAAGGAATGTTGGGCACACGGTCTTTGTATGTAATATTTTCGGCGCCGGAGCCTTTGAGCGTTTTCATGTTGTCGCGCACGCTCATTGAGGTGAGGTTGCCGCCAACCGATGCCCAACGATCAAAACTGTATCTGCCCGACACGGTGAAGCCTTTGGTGAGCACTTTGCCATAGTTCACGTAGGTTGCGGCTTGTTTGCCTCCCGAAAGGTTTGTGATGTTGCGCTGTATGTAGTCGCGAGTGTCGCGATACACCAATCCGCCTTCAACATACACACCGTGTTGGCCGTATTTGCCGTTCCAACTGAGGTTGAAATTGAGGTTGTGGCTCTTCTCGGGGTTTATGCCCATGTCGCCCATCTCAAGGTCTTCGTCGCCAAACATCTCCTCGATAGTGGGCAGACGCAGAGCGCGCTCGTACGACAGTTTGGCTTGCAGCGCGCGCACAATGTAGTATGTGCCGGTTGCGCCATATCCCCAGCTGTCGGTGCTCTTCGATGTGCGCACATAGCTCTCGCCGGTAGACGTTGTGGCCATGGGTCCAGAGGTGTATTGGTTGTAGTATTTGGCGAACACTGTGGCGTTCCAACGTCGGTTGAGCATAAGCATATAGCTCAAGCCGGTGATATTTTTAGTGGTAACTTTGGCTATGGGGTCGGTGACGGGCTCGGCTGTGAGCATGTCGGTGTTGCTGCGGCGGAAGGTGTTTACCACATGATTGAGGGTGAACACATGGCCGCGTGCCGGGCGAAAAGTCGCGGTGCCGGTGGCGTTGAAGTTGTGAGCCACGGCCTTCAGCAGCTGATAGCTTTGCTCACCGGGCGAGTTGAGGTCTTTTGTCTCGCCGAGCCAGTTGTATTGCAACATGGCAGTGTCGACGTTGTTGGTGACGTTGCGGTTGTAGTTTGCCGTAGCCGTGATGTCGAGACGATCATCGAGCAGGCTGCGCTTCACATATTCCAACGACGGCATCAGCGAGTAGCCGTGGCGATGCTTTTGACCGTAGACAATGTCTTGGCGCACGCCGTTTTGTATCTCTTGATACATGTGGCTGTATGTCAAGCCAAACATCAATCTGTCGGCCCACTTTTTGTCCTGTATGCCGGCTTTAGCAGCAACAGCCTCGTTGTGATATGTGTTGTGAAAGCGCTTGATATGCTCTATCTTTTCGCGGTCGATAGCTCCGGTGGCGAAGTCTTTCACCGAGTTGTCAATCCAATAGTTGTTGTCGCTGTAGTTTTGGAATGCATTGATTTCCCAGTGGAAGCCGCAGTCAAGATTTTGCGAGGCGTTGACATACGATTTGTGGGTGTTGAACGAGCCATAGCTGTAGCTCGCATCAACGCTCCAGTCGCGGCGGTTGCGATTAGTCACAATATTTATCACGCCGCCTATAGCGTCAGTGCCAAAGCCCACGGGCACCACGCCCTTGTATATCTCTATGCGCTTTGCCAGGTTGACAGGGATATTGTTCACGCCAAACGAGGCGCCCACGCCTTCTTGCGGCACACCGTCGATAAACACTTTTACGTGTTTGCCCGAAAAGCCGTCCATCGACAGCTGCATATCCGAGCCCACGCCGCCGGTTTCGCGCAGCTTCATGCCCGGGGCTTTGCCAAGAGCGTCGGCAAGATTTTTGTTAGTATTTGCCAACTCGCGGGTGTCGATAGCTATGGCATTGTACGACGAATTGCGCACTTTGCTGACAACCGACGCTGTCACCACCACGGTTTTCAACTCTTCAGGCTCTTTGTTGCGCTTCACACTGTCAGCCTTTTGCGCATGTTTGCGATGCGCGCGGTGTGTGTTGACGTTGTGCTGAGCTGCGCCGGAGAGAGAAATTGCAGTCATGAGAAACAAGCTAAGCAAATACTTCATATTCAAGGATATAATTATTTTTATTTGTAACTATTATAAATTATGCTTACTTTTGCGGTTGCAAAGATACAACCTTTTGCATTAAGTTTATAATAACAAAACTTTCATACAATTATAATTATTCTTATATATGCGCTGCGATTTAGAGTGGTTTCGTACTTTTAAGATTGTATATGAAGTGGGCACGATGAGCGATGCCGCACGCGAGCTAAACATATCTCAACCGGGTGTAAGTCTGCAACTTAGCGCCCTCGAAAGCTACATCGGACAGCCCTTGTTCGAGCGCACTCGCCGCAAGCTTATACCTTACGAGCGTGCCAATATTTTGTACGCCCAAATTTCGGGCGCACTCAACAAAATGGAGGAGGTGGAAACCGCTTTTTTGCTCGGCCACGGCGTGAAACGCAAAACCCTCAGCGTGGGAATGTTCCCCGGCATGTCGGCGCAAGTGCTCGACAAACATCTCTCGCAGCTCAATCTCAACATAATCCTCCACAACGGCAGCAACAAACACCTCACCACGCTGCTCGAAAACGGCACCGTCGACATGATTGTGTCGAACATGCAAACGCCGCTGCGCAACATAGAATATCACTTCATGGGCAACTCGCACTTCGTGCTCATTGCCGGCCGCGACACCGACCTCACCGAGTTTGCCACCCTCGACATCAACAACAAAAAAACATTGCGACGCTGGCTCAAAAAACAACTATGGTTCAGCACCCCCGAGGTTGAAGACCTCACACAATTTTGGCGCATAAACTTCAAAACCGACGTCGAAGTCATCCCCAACTTCACCGTGCCCGACGTCTACAGCATTGTGCGCGGTCTCGCTTCGGGCGCCGGCCTTGCCGTAGTGCCCGAGTCGGTGTGCCGCGACGCCATTGAGCGCGGCGACATACATCTCATTTGGCAAGGATACACACCCATGCACAACAAACTCTACGTCGGCCACCGCAAAAAAACTCTCCTCCACGACGAAATCACCGAGGTGCAAGAACTCGTCATCTCCGAATACCGCCGCCTCCACCCCGAGTGGAACTCCCCCGCCTAATCCCCC
>CAZYNO010000095.1:0-7079 GCA_964648845.1 uncultured Bacteroides sp. | reverse complement strand
CAATTCAGAAAGTAAAAAAATATCGCCGAGGCATCGGCGCATTCATATCAAGCGAAAAAGGACAACGTTTCTTCAACTTCGCTTACTCAATCGGTGCCGCCGTAGTTATCTGGGGTGCACTCTTCAAAATCTTGCACCTTCCCGGTGGCAACACTCTGCTGTCGTTGGGTATGGGCACCGAGGTGTTGATGTTCGTGCTTACCGCTTTCGACCGTCCCCCGCGCGAATACCGTTGGGAGAAAGTTTATCCCGCTCTCGACAAAAAAGATAAAGATGACGAAGATGAGGCCGACGAAGATGAGGCCGAAACATACGAAGAAGCCGGCATCACCGGTTTGCACGGCACCGCTCTGCAAGGCAATGTGACAATTGTGCAAGGCTCGGTTGGCGGCGGTTATGCCGCACAGCCCGCACAGGTCGGGGCAGCCGCTCAGCCTGCAGCAAATGTTGCCGGCGCCGCATACGTTGCTTCGCAAGCTCCGGCAGGAAATGTTGCCGAGGCTACCGACCAATATCTTGAGCAAATCAACGCTATGACCGACGAGATGCGCCGTCTGCACGACAGCACCGCCGCACTCAACACCGTCAGCGACACATTGCTGCAAAGCTATCGCGCTATCACCGAAAACTCTGAGAATATCACCCGCAGCTCAACAGGATATGTTGACCAGATGGAAAATCTCAACCGCAATATACAAGGCCTCAACACAATCTACGAGATACAGCTCAAAAGCATCTCGTCGCAGCTCGATGCCATTGACCGCGTAAACCGTGGCATCAAAGACATCCGCGACATGTACGAGAAAAGCGCCGAGCAGAGCGCTCGCTATTGCGAAGAGACCGAGAAGATGGCTCGATACATGCAGCAACTCAATCAAGTGTACGAAAAGATGATACACGCCATGACCATCAACATGTACAACCCCATGATGGGCGGCGCTGCTACACAACAACCCGACAACGACCAACAATAACTAACTGAAAAGGATAGATAATGGGAGCAAATAATTCAAGGCTTTCTCCTCGTCAGAAGATGATAAACTTGATGTATATCGTCCTCACGGCTATGCTCGCACTCAACGTGTCGAGCGACGTGCTCGACGGTTTCACTCAAGTGCACGACGGTTTGCAGCGCACAAACATGACTATGACTGCGCGCAACAAAGCCATCTTCAGCCAGCTCGAAGCCTTTGCCGCTCAAAATCCCGGAAAAGGACAAGTGTGGCTCGACCGCGCCTCTGAGGTGCGTCAAACCACCAACAAACTATATGCGCTTGTCGACTCGTTCAAGCTCGCCATTGTGCAAAAAGCCGATGGCCCACAAGGCGATCCCAACAACATTCAAAGCCGCGACGACCTCGAAGCTGCTGCCGTTGTGATGCTTGCCCCGGCAAGCCGCAAAGGTGCTGTGTTGCGCAAGAAAATTGATGCATATCGCGAATATATCACCACATTCATCACCGACTCGGTGAAGCGTAAAAACGTTGCCGGTGCGCTGTCAACCGCCCCTATCAAGCAAAAAGGTCAGCTCACACCTCAACAATGGGAAGATGCCAAGTTCGACCAACAGCCTGTTGTGGCTGCCGTGACATTGCTCACCAAGCTGCAAAACGACATACTCTATGCCGAGGGCGAAGCACTCTCTACATTGCTCAACAACGTTGACGCCGGCGACGTGCGCGTGAACGAACTCAACGCCTTCGTGATACCGCAATCGCGCCTCGTGATGCGCGGCGGCCAATATCAAGCAAACATCGTGCTTGCTGCAGTCGACACTACAGCTCGCCCCGAAATATTCATCAACGGCTCAAAACTTGCCAACTCGCACGGTTTATACCAAGTGGGCGCCGGCAGCACCGGCACATTCACCTACAAAGGATATCTCGAAGTGCCTCACGGCGACGGCTCTATCACCCGCCATCCCTTTGAGTCGGAATACACCGTCATCGAGCCTATGGCTACGGTGTCTGCAACCATGATGAATGTGCTCTATGCCGGCATCGACAACCCCATATCAATCTCAGTGCCGGGCGTGGCAATGAGCCAAATCTCGGCCTCGATGACCAACGGCTCACTCACCCGCAACGGCGACCACTGGGTGGCACGTCCGGCAGGCGTGGGCAAAGAAGCTGTGGTGACTGTGACTGCTAATATCGACGGCAAACAAAGCAACGTGGCAACCTCAACATTCCGCGTGCGCAAATTGCCCGATCCTACGGCCTACATCGCTTACAACGACGGCAAAGGCAACATCGACCACTACAAAGGCAGCCGCCCCTTCAGCAAATCGCTGCTCTTGGCTGCCGGAGGCCTCGAAGCCGCCATCGACGACGGCTTGCTCGACACCAAATTCCGCGTGCTCAGCTTCGAGACTGTGATTTTCGACTCTATGGGCAACGCTATGCCCGAGGTGAGCGACGGCGCAAACTTCTCGGCACGCCAAAAACAAGCATTCCAACGCCTGCAACGCGGCAAGCGCTTCTATATCTCACGCATCAAAGCCGTAGGTCCCGACGGTATCACCCGCGACCTCTCGCCAATGGAAGTAATAATAGGATAACACTCATCACTCTATAGTTATGAATACCATCAAACGACTTGTCATAGCAGCACTGTCTGTTTTATTTATATCGTCGGCAATGTCGGCGCAGGACGAGAGCACTTCTACGTTGCGTCGCACCACTGCTGCCGACCGCAACAAGGCTGCGCAATCGGCCGGAGCTACTGTCTCTGACCGCTTGCAGATACACTACGACGACTCGGGCGCATCTATCACCGATGCCGACCGTCAGTGGATGCGCGTCATCTATCGCCAAATCGACCTTGACCAAGATGTCAACGCCGCACTCTACTACCCCGAGGAGGCTATCGACGGACAAGAAAACTTGTTCCGCATCATCATGCGTCTGTTGGCAAACAACCAACTCACTGCCTATGAGTATCTTGACGGACGCGAGCTGTTCACCGACCAATATAAACTCAAAGTCAGCGACTTGCTCGACCGCTTCCACATCATCTACACTCAAGCTAAAGGCTCAACCGAGAAAAATCCGAAGTACGTTATCGACGAGAGTGATGTGCCCACAAATGAGGTGCTGTCGTATTACGTGATTGAGCGCTGGGAGTTTGACACTCGCGGCAACCGCATGAAAACTTATGTTGATGCCATCTGCCCCGTGCTCCACCGCTCGGGCGACTTTGGCGGCGAAGCTGTGAAATATCCCATGTTCTGGGTGAAATATTCTGACTTGCGCCCCTGGTTGGCTCAGCAAACAATATTCACATCCGACGACAACAACCTGCCCACATGCACCTACGACGACTTCTTCAACCTCACAATGTATAAGGGCGACATCTACAAGACTCGCAACTTGCGCAACAAGTCGATGATGCAAATGTATCCCGACACAGCCGACTTGCACCGCGCTCAAGACAGCATACAGCAGCGCCTCGACAAATTTGAAGAGAAACTTTGGGTGCCCGACCGCGAGAAAGTGATTGCCGCAAAAACTAAATCGACCGGCAATGTTGAGTCTTCAAGCAAGAGCGACAAGGATGATATCGAAGCAGCCATCAACGAGGCTGTAGAGGCCGAAAAAGCCACTAAATCGTCTAAACGCTCAACTGCCCGCTCTGCTAAGAAGAGCAGCTCAAGCAAGACATCGTCAACTAAAGTGAAAACTCAAAAAGCATCAACATCGTCGTCGGCAACAAAATCGGTGCGACGTCGCAAGTGATGCTTGCATATTAGCATAAAAAGGCGTAATTTTGCGCCTGAATGCGGTAGTGGCTCAGTTGGTAGAGCATTGGCTTCCCAAGCCGAGGGTCGCGGGTTCGAGCCCCGTCTACCGCTCAACACAAACAAAGAGAGAGTTCGCAGCGTCGCTGCGAGCTCTCTCTTTGTTTGTTAGTGAATTATGTTATTTCTTGCCTTTGAGTTTGGCGAGTTGACGCTCGAGAGCTTCGAGGCACAAGTCAACTGCCTCTTCAAAAGAGTCGGCTGTTTTAGATGCTACATAGTCTTCGCTTTGTGGCACCGAAACTTTGATGATAGCTTCTTTGTTCATGGCAGTTTCGGGTTTTACCACTTTGAGGGTAACGTCAACATCGGCAATGTCGGGAAAGTGACGGTTAAGACGTGCTGTCTTTTTGTCGATGAAATCAGAGAGTCGTTCTGCGATTTCGAAGTGGATTGCTTGAATACGTACGTTCATGATAAAGTCCTCCTTTTTGATTGTGCGCGAGGATGCGCTTGTTGATAATTGTTTAACAATTCACGGTATGTTATGTGCGTATAAATCTGTGTGGTGGCCAATGAGGCGTGTCCCAACAGATGTTGCACTGCATTTAAATCTGCTCCGTTGTTGAGCATGTCGGTGGCAAACGAGTGGCGCAGCACGTGCGGGCTGCGTTTTGAGGCGTGCACGGCAAGGTCGAGATATTGGTGCACTATCTTGTTTACCAATCCATAGTATAGAGGCTCGCCGTTTTCGCGCACGAAGAATGCTTCGGCACTGTTGCCGTCGCCCAGCGTCTTGTTGCGCACCGACAGATATTGCTCAATGAGGCTCTTGAGGTGCTCGCCGAACGGTATGGTGCGCTCTTTGTTGCGCTTGCCAAGCACTCTAAGCTCGCTTCGGCTCATGTCGATGCTCGCGTCTTGTAGCCCGATAAGCTCTGCAGCGCGCATGCCTGTTTCGTAGAATATTGTCACCACAAGATAGTTGCGCAGCTCGATGAAGTCGTCAGCATTGAGCGATGCCTCGTTGAGCACCGCCATAGTTTCGTCTTGTGCTATGAAGCTTGGCAAGGTCTTTGGCAGCTTGGCAAGTGTCACTTCGGCAGCCGGATTGGCTTTTGCCCCGTGGCGTTTGCAGAGGTAGGTGTAGAATGTGCGCACTGCCGAGATTTTCCAGCGCACGGTGCGCACCGACAAGCCTGCACTCGACATGCTTGCCGCCCAGGCGCGTATGTCGTTTGCTGTTACGCTAAACGGGTCAAACTCAGAGCTTCCGCCGCCGGTGATAAACTCTTGCCATTGCGCAAGGATTTTGCTATACGACGCTACGGTGAGTGCCGAATAGTTTAATTCGCAACGCAGGTATTCTATGAACTGTTTTATCAACATAGGCGGATAAGTGTTTAGCCATTAGATTAACATGGATATGCGAATTTAAACCAAACAATTGACATTCGCAAATATTTCACCAAAAATTTTAGCAAATAGTTTTGCCCGTCAAAACACAAGAGCCGTCAAATGTTGTTTGGCGGCTCTTGTGCAGTTGTGATGATTAGTTTTCCCAGTTGAAGGTGAAACTTACGTAGTCCATATCTTGATCGATTGGCGGCTTCAACTTTTTGATGGTAAGTTTGCCGCTTGTAATCTCACTGAAGTATGAGTTTAGTCGTTCGGCAATTTTTAGCGCCACATGTTCGAGCAATTGCTCGGGCTTGGTCATGACTCTCGAAATTTCTGCAACAACGTTTGCATAGTTGATGGCAGTGTCGATGTTGTCGCTGTACATAGCCGTGCTGGCGTCGTAGTGCAGGTCAACGCATATTTCAAACATATTGCCCACCGAGCGCTCAATTGGGAGCACGCCGTGGTAGGCATAAATGCGCAGACCTTCTATTCTTATAAATGAATCACGGACAGTCATTAGTTTAGCGTCTTTTTGTTTTTTTGGTTTGTTTTGATTTAGATTTTTTAGAAGAGTTCTTTTTAGCTTTTGTTGCTTTGGGGGTTTTAGATGATTTGCGCGACAATGCTTGCGGCACTGTCACTTTTTCGCCGAGTTGGTCGAGTGTGCGTGCAGGGTTTTTATCGTCGACAAGCACAAAGTCGAGTTGCTTTTTGTCGAGATTGGCACGAGCCACTTGCACTTTCACTGCATCACCCAGGCGATAGCGGTTGTTGTGGCGACGTCCCACGAGACAATAGTTTTTCTCGTCAAAGTCGTAGTAGTCGTCGGCGAGGTCGCGCATGGGCACCAGACCTTCGCACTTGTTGTCGTTGATTTCTACAAACAATCCCCACTCGGTGACGCCCGAAATGAGACCTTCGTACACTTCGCCGAGGTGGTCGTTCATATACTCTACTTGCTTGTACTTGATTGAGGCACGCTCGGCGCTGGCAGCGAGTTGCTCCATGTCCGACGAGTGTTTGCACTGATCTTCAAGCTTGTCGACCGACACCGAGCGTCCGCCATTGAGGTAGCGCTCAAGCAGACGGTGCACCATCATGTCGGGATAGCGGCGTATCGGCGAGGTGAAGTGGGTGTAAAAGTCAAAGCCGAGGCCGTAGTGACCGATGTTGTTGGTGGTGTAGATTGCCTTAGCCATAGAGCGTATGGCAAGTGTCGACAGAAAGTTTTCTTCGCCCTTGCCTTTGATGTCGGCAAGCATGCGGTTGAGCGAGCTGTTCACATCTTTGGGATCGCCCGATGTGCGCAGCTTGTAGCCGAATGTGCGCGAGAGTGTGGCGAGGTCGGAGAGCTTGCCGGGGTCGGGCATATCGTGCACACGATAAACAAACGCTTTGGGCTTTTTGCGGCCGCCGGGAGCACCCACAAATTTTGCCACTGTTTTGTTGGCGAGCAGCATGAATTCTTCGATGAGCTTGTTGGCGTCTTTCGATTGCTTGAAATATACGTCAACGGGGTGGCCGTTTTCGTCGATATCAAAGCGCACTTCCACGCGGTCAAACTCCACCGAGCCGTTTTCGTAGCGCTCTTTGCGCAAAATTTTGGCAAGACGGTTGAGGGCAAGAATTTCGTCGGCATAGTCGCCTTTGCCGGTCTCAATGACGTTTTGTGCTTCTTCGTATGTGAAACGGCGGTCGCTGCAAATCACTGTGCGGCAGATGTCCGACTTCACAATTTTTGCGTCGGCGGTCATCTCAAATATCACTGAAAAAGTGAGTTTTTCTTCGTTGGGACGCAGCGAGCAGATGCCGTTCGACAGATGTTCGGGCAGCATGGGTATTGTGCGGTCAACGAGATACACCGAGGTGGCGCGACTTTGAGCCTCGCGGTCAATGATAGTGTCGGGCTGCACGTAGTGAGTCACGTCGGCAATGT
>CAZYNO010000094.1:0-7149 GCA_964648845.1 uncultured Bacteroides sp. | reverse complement strand
TGCGCGACGTTGTTGAAGCAGCTAAAGCTCACGACTACGAGGTTATCATCATCGCCGACCACGGTAATGCTGACAACGCTCTCAATGCCGACGGCAGCGTGAACACCGCTCACTCGCTCAACCCCGTGCCCTTTGTTTACGTCACCGAAAACAAAAACGCTAAAGTCAAAAACGGTATTCTCGCCGACGTTGCCCCCAGCTTGCTCCACATCCTGGGCTTGGCTCAACCCGCCGAAATGACCGGCTCTGACCTCATTGCCGACTAAAATAAGTATGGCTATCAGCCGCTTAAATACCCTATTAGCGATAATGCTCGCAGCCCTCGTGTGGGGCTGTGGGCGTTCATCGTCTAATGACCGCAATTCTTCAACCGAGACGCTGCCGCCCGACGAGGCCATAGAGACTATCCTTGACACCGATGTGCCATACGACGAATGTATGCTCAGCGACTATGCCCACCAACTTTCGCGTGGCGAAGAGGTGGATGTTGAGCAAACTTGCTACATGCTCAAGCAATGTCAAGCCACAGCGCACCACTTGCAGCAACAGCTGGCCGAGATGGTGAGCAACGACGACCCCGTGCATGTGTCGTCAACAATCAGCGCTATCACTCACGATATGTGGTATCTCGACTACGTCAGCATCAAAAAATACCTATATTCAGCCTCTTTGCCCGAGCAGTTTGCCGACATCCTCAAAGATCTTCAAGCTACCGATAATGCCAACAACAAACTTATAGAGCAATACTCTCGGTCATAAGCCAATCATCACACCAATCATCACTATGCAATCGAAATTTATTTGTCGCAACCATAACAGTCGCTTGATACTCATTTTTGCCGGATGGGGCATGGACTGGCGTCCGTTTAAAGACCTCAATCATTCGGGCTATGATATCCTTGTGGTGTGGGATTATCGCGACCTAACTTTCAATTGGCAACCGCTGTTGGCTTACAGCGAAATTTGTTTGATGGCGTGGTCGATGGGCGTATTTGCCGCTTCGCTGACTGTGCACGAGATTGTGCCGCGCATCACCAAAAGCATCGCTATCAACGGCACTCTCGACCCCATAAGCTCTAAATATGGCATCCCCGAGGCTATTTATCACGGCACCATTAATTCGCTCTCTCCGTCTACTCTACGAAAATTTTACAGACGCATGTGCACGTCTGCCGAGCAATTTGCCGACTTTGACGCAAATCGCCCGAAACGCACAATCAGCGACCTCTCCGAAGAGCTGCAAGCTATCGAAACGCATACTTTCTTCCACGTGCAGCAGGTCGACAACTGGGACCTTGCCATTATCAGTCGCTACGACGGTATCTTCCCCATGCAAAACCAGGTTAACGCTTGGCGCTTGACCACGCCGATACAGTTTATGGAAGCCGGACACTTGCCCGATTTCCAGATGCTTATCTCGCGACTTATCATCGACAAAGACCTTGTGAGCAACCGCTTTGGCGACAGCAAGGCTACTTATAGCGACAATGCCCCCGTGCAGCGTCATATTGCCGAAGAGCTGTACAAACGCTTCGTGCGCGTGTCGGCAGGACAGCCTCTGCGCGGCAATGTCATTGAAGCCGGCGTGGGCTCGGGCGCACTCACCCGACTCTATGCCCCCACCCACACCGACGGCATTTTGCGCCTTTGGGATATTGCCGACGTCGACACTTCGCACACTCCCGGCGGCGTCTACGAGAAATGCGACGCCGAGGTGAGCATTCGCCGCATATCGTCGGGCACCATCAACTGCATTTTCACAGCCTCTACGGTGCAATGGTTCAACTCGCCCGCAGCGTTTTTGCGCGAGTGTGAGCGCGTGCTTGTGCCCGGTGGTTATCTTGTGCTGTCTACCTTTGTGCGCGGCAATATGCAAGAGCTCACCGACCTGCTCGGCACCGGATTGCATCTGCTCACCGCCGACGGTTGGCTGCGACTAATGCCCCAAAACTTGTTTGTGCAAGTGTGCGAACAAGGCTTTGAAACCATGACTTTTCAGTCGCCGCGACAGGTGCTTGAGCATCTGCGCAAAACCGGTGTGAATGCCGTGGGCTACGGCCGAAATCGCACGGTTCTCGCCCGACATATCATCGAAGAATATCCCGTAAACGAGAAGGGAGAATGCACGCTGACCTACCGCCCGCTATATCTCATAGCTCGCAAAATTGACGATTAATAACACTATATATCATGCAAATTTTCATTAGCGGCATCGACACTGATGCAGGCAAAACATACGCCACAGCCTGGCTGCAGCGCAAACTTATCAACGAAGGTAAAAAAGTTATCACTCAAAAATTCATCCAAACCGGCAACGTGGGCTATTCGGAAGATATTGATGCCCATCGCCGTCTCAGCGGCACCGGCCCTATGCCCGAAGATGCTGAAGGCCTCACAGCTCCGCAAATCTTCAGCTATCCGGCTTCGGCACAACTCGCTGCGCGTATCGACGGCCGCGAGGTAGACCTTGACGCTATTGACCGTGCACGTCATACGCTCGCTTCGCGCTATGATGTGGTGCTCGTCGAAGGCGCCGGCGGTTTGATGGTGCCAATCACCGACACTTTTTTTGCTATTGACTATGTGGTGACGCGCAACCTGCCGATTTCGCTGGTCACAAACAGCCGTCTCGGCTCGATAAACCACACAATTCTCTCGCTCGAGGCCATCAAATCGCGTGGCATCAAGCTGCATTCTGTGCTTTATAACACTCACTTTGACGGTGCTTCGCCCGAAATTGCTGCCGACACTCGCGCTTTCATTGAGCGCTATGTTGAGCGCAACTTCCCCGGCACACCGATTTACGATGTGCCCACTTTTGGCTAAGCCGTCTCTTTAGCTCCGAAAAATCTGTTGACGATTTGTGCCAATGCGCCGTCGCCGGTCACGTTGCAGGCTGTGCCAAACGAGTCCATGGCAATGTAGAGCGCAATAATCAGTGCATTGTCGGCATCGCTAAATCCCAGCATACTTGAGAGCAATCCCAACGACGCCATGATAGCTCCTCCGGGCACGCCCGGGGCTGCTACGATGGTGAGACCTATCATGGCTATAAATCCGGCAAACATGCCAAAGTCGTAGGTCTGTCCCAGGGTTATCATCAGCGCCAAGGCGCAAGCCACAATCTTCATTGCCGAGCCCGACATGTGTATCGTTGCACACAAAGGTATCACAAATCCTGCCACGTCTTTGTCTATGCCCATCTGTATTGTTTGGCGCAAGGTGACCGGAATTGTTGCTGCCGACGACTGTGTGCCCAGAGCGGTGAAGTAGGCGGGCAGCATGGTTTTCAGGCACTTGAACGGGTTTTTGTGCGAGAATAGTGCGGCAATGCAATATTGTGCCACCAATAGCACAACGTGCATCACAAAGATTACCAGTATTATTTTGGCAAATGTTGCCATGATGGTTGCCACTTGTCCGGCGATGGTCATGTCGAGAAATATGCCGAAGATATATAGCGGCAGCAGCGGAATTATCACGCCGCGTATGGTCATCTCAATAATTTCGCGGAAGTCGTTGAGCACGTTGCGCATGGCTGTGGTTTTGAGGTGTGCCACGCACAATCCCAGCGTAAATGCCAATACCAATGCCGACATAACTGTCATTATCGGTTCTATGCTTATTGTGAAATATGGCGTCAAGTCGGCGCCTTCAACTATTTTCTCAAGGTGGTGCGACGGCTCTATCATCGACGGAAACAGCCAATTGCTTGTGAAATAGCTGAAAAATCCGGCGCAACAGGTGGCGAAATAAGCCAACAGTGCCGTGAATACGAGCATTTTGCCGGCACGGTTGCCGATGTCGGCAATAGCCGGAGCCACAAAACCTACAATGAGCAACGGTATGATAAATCCTAAGAAGGCTGAGAAGACACCGTTGAAAGTCACAAAAATGCATGCAAGCCACTCCGGAAAGATAAATCCGGCGCCAATGCCCGCTGCAATCGCAATTACAATTCTTACTAATAATCGCATAGATATTCTTACGTCTTAAATTTGTTTACTGAATAACGCATCTGCCAACACAAGGTTCTGAAATATATCGGCATGCGCATTTTGCGCAAGTCCGCGTGTCGTTATCAGAGTGAGGTGTATGGCTTTGGTTGTGCCTGTCTCCATGACGAAACTTTCGCGTCTATTCAATATTTTGCATTCTTCGTCTTCGCTGACAGTGTATTCGCTTGCAGATGTATATTTTATCTCGCAAATATTTATTGTTTCGTCGCTGCGGTCGAGCAATAAATCAATTTGAGCTCCGGCATGTTGGTCGGTTTTGCGAGTTGACCATGAGTACTCGTTTGTGGTGACTCCGCCTATGCTCAGCGCCTGTTTTATTTGAGGTATGTGGGCAAGGCAAACTCTTTCGAATGCTAATCCGCACCAGTTGTTATACATGCTGCTGCCTATATTTTTTGACCAGAAACTCGGGTCATGACGTTTGTTCTCTAATATGATTTTGAAATAGAACAGCGTATAGAAGTCAACAAGTTGAAATATAGCATTTTTAGCTATCTTGCCGGGCTGATTATATTTGCGAATAAATCCGCAATATTCAAGATCTTTTAGCACAGTAGATAGTTTACCGTTCTCTTTTAGTCTACTTTCTTCTATTATTTCGTCGCGGCTCATGCCCACGCGCTTTTTGCCTAATGTGTTTATAACGGTGAGGTAAGCCTCCGGTTTTTTAAACAGTGAGCGATAGAGCGCATCATACTCATCGTATAGCTCTCCGTTTTCGGAGAAGAATAATTTGTCAATGTTTTGCGGCAAACTTAAATTTTTATCGAGAAGCGACCAGTAGAATGGAATGCCGCCCATCACCATGTAGCATTCAAGCAATTGTCTGCGTTGCATTCCTAAATTTCGGCTTTTTGCGTAGGCTTCGCACTCGTATAGCGAAAATTGTTGCAAATTGATGATGTGATTGAGTCGGTTGTGTAACCCTCCGTGATTGTGGATAATCTTGTCAACAATCCATGAAGTTGCCGAGCCACAAACTATCAGTAGCACATCTTTGCGTGCCGAGGCATAGGCGTTCCAAAAATGCTCTAATGCCGACACAAAGTTGCTGCCTTGGGTGTCCATCCACGGAAGTTCATCCAAAAATATAACTTTATGTTTGGCGCGCGATTTGCGTATCATGTCGTCTAACAATGAAAAAGCATCATACCAATTTTTTGGTGCGCTATCTACTTTAAGGCCGTGCTTGTTCAGCGATTTTGCCCATTCTTCGAGTTGTCTCTTTCTCGGCGCATTTGCTATGCCGGAATGTTGAAAAGTGAATTTGTAATTGAATGTTTCGCGCACAAGAAATGTCTTGCCTACGCGACGACGTCCGTACACAACTACAAATTGTGAGTATTCATCGTTGTAAGCATTGAGCAGCACTTGCTTCTCCTTGTCTCTACCAATTATCATGCTATTTAGAGTTTTTGGTTTCGCTTGCAAATATAGGAAATAAAAATCAAAACTCTGCGAAAAGTGCCTAAAAAAAGGAGATTCCGCAGAGTTTTGAATGTGAGTTTGTTACTTCTAATTATAGTGTAAATACTTTATTAACAATATATTGAGTGCTGAAGTTGAGCGATTTTTGAGCGTTGTGAACTCGCGATTTTAACATTTCATTTTTGGTGAGTTGCGCAGGGGTCAGGGCACCAGGTTGGCAACGTCTTTGCCGTACGATTGCAGCTCGCGCACAAGTGACGATGATATGACGGCAAGATCGGGTAGGGCGTAGAGCAACACTGTCTCTATGCCGCTGAGACGGCGGTTCACGTCTGCCAAATCGCGCTCATACTCAAAGTCGCGGGCCGAGCGCACGCCGCGCAGCAAAAATTTTGCGCCGACGCTTTGTGCTGCATCTACGGTGAGCGTGCTGTAGGTTATCACCTCAACGCGCGGCTCGTTGGCATAGACGGTGCGTAGGTGTGCGGCTCGCTTTTCGCCGTCGGCTTGGCTGTCGGGCTTGTTGGCATTCACGCCGATGCCTATCACTATGCGGTCAAACAGCTGCAGACCGCGCTCTACGATTGATGCGTGGCCTATGGTGAACGGGTTGAATGAACCTGCAAACAGTGCTGTGCGATTATATGATGTCTGTGTCATCTTCCACAACGAGGTTATCAATAATGAAGTTTTGGCGCTCCATGGTGTTTTTGCCCATGTAGAATTCGAGCACTTCGCTCACGCCGTCGTCTTTGCGCAGAGTCACGCGATCAAGTCGCATCTCCGGGCCGATGAAGCGACGGAACTCTTCGGGCGATATTTCGCCGAGACCTTTAAATCGTGTGATTTCGGCGTTGGCTGTGCCTATGGTGTCTATTGCCGAGAGACGTTCTTCGTCGGAATAGCAATAGTATGTGTCGATGTCGTCGCCTTTCTTGCCGCGACGTGCTGTCTTGCGATTGCGCACGCGGAACAGTGGCGTTTGCAGCACGTACACGTGACCTTTCTTGATGAGTTCGGGGAAGAACTGCAAGAAGAATGTGATCATGAGCAGACGTATGTGCATGCCGTCAACGTCGGCATCGGTGGCGATGATGACGTTGTTGTAGCGCAAATCGTCGAGCGAGTCTTCAATGTTTAGTGCTGCTTGCAGGGCATTGAATTCGTCGTTTTCGTACACCACTTTTTTTGTTAAGCCGAAGGTGTTGAGCGGTTTGCCGCGCAGAGCGAACACTGCTTGTGTGCGCACGTCGCGTATCTTGGTGATAGAGCCGGCTGCCGAGTCGCCCTCGGTGATGAATATTGATGATGCTTCTTTGAGGTCAGAGTTGCCTTTGGCGTCAGAGAGGTGTATGGTGCAGTCGAGCAGCTTTTTGTTGTGGATATTCACTTTTTTGGCTTTTTCGCGTGCCAATTTAGTGACACCGGCCATAGCTTTGCGCTCGCGCTCGCTTTCTTGTATCTTTTTGAGCAGTGTTTCGGATGTTTCGGGCTCGCGGTGCAGATAGTTGTCGAGCTCGCGCTTAATGAAGTCGCCCACAAACTTAGCCACTGTCGGGCCTTCGGGGCCAACGTCGCGCGAGCCGAGTTTGGTTTTGGTTTGCGACTCAAACACCGGCTCCTCAACTTTGATTGCTATTGCGGCAATCATGCCGTTGCGTATGTCGGAATATTCAAAGTTTTTGCCGTAATATTCTTTGAT
>CAZYNO010000093.1:0-7153 GCA_964648845.1 uncultured Bacteroides sp. | reverse complement strand
GGTCGATAATTGCGTTGTTGACGTTAGTTTGTTGTGTGAGCATTGCCCATGCTGTCAATTGGGATTATGTTCGCACGTCGGGTGAGTATTATTACGGGGTCGGCGTTGGCTCGACCAATGTTGAGGCAGACAAAGCAGCATTGGCTAATTTGATTAGTCAAATCGCCACTCATGTATCTTCCGATTTTACGCAAATCGATGACGTTAAAAACCGCAACGGCAATATTGACCATCAGACTCGTGTATTGAGCTGCGTTCAAACGTATTCCAATGCTACACTGACTAATGTAAAGCGAATGGATTATGAGGGTAAAACGCCCAACATCACAGCTAAAATCTATATAGCAAAGTCGGAGTTGAATAGGATTTTCAATAACCGAGTAAATAAGGCGACGGATTTGCTCAACATCGCAAATGAGTGCTTGGCCGACCGAAAGGTTGACATGGCTTTGCGCTATTACTATTGGGCTTACTCGTTGCTGCGTTCGGTGCAGTTTCCCGGCGAGGTGAAGGATAGCAAGGGAAATATTCTTGTCAATTGGATTCCGTTTAAGATTGAACAAATATTGAGTGATATCAGTGCTACTTTCGACAAGAAAGACGGTGATTTTGCATACATCAAATTTATGTATCAAGGCACACCGGTAAGAAGTCTGGATTTTACGTATTCTGATGGCCGCACAATGTGTCAGGGCATGGCTAAGGATGGACTTGGCGTGATTGAAATGATACCGGAATATGAGACCGATGTATATCATCTCAATATTGAATATGAATATAAAGGTCAGGCCATTGGCGATGAGGAGATAAAGAGCGTATTAGATGTTATTACGCCAAAAGTCTTTGCTAAAGCTGAGGTAAACGTAGATTCGAGCAAACGGATAAGTCTGCCAAATACAGCGAAAGTTATTATGCCACAGCCACAGGCAGAGGTCGCGACGGCAACAGTAGACTCCGTACACGATACTGCAACTTATAGCCAAGCAGTTAGCAATATTGCCACCGCAATAACAAATAGGCGTTACTCAAATGTTAGCCAATATTTTACGATTGACGGGCTTGAAATGTTTAATCGCTTAACCGGATATGGCAAAGCCCGAATTCTGGATAGCTCAGACATCCGTTTCTATAAGGGTCTGAATGACAAAATTATCGCCCGCGGATTGAAAATGTCGTTCTCGTTTGCCGGCAGACGAAAGAAAACGTTTATTGAAGATCTTAGTTTTACGTTCAATCAAGATGGTAAAATTGAGAATGTTGCATTTGGTTTGGGTAAAGATGCCGAAGAGGGCATTTTCAACAAAGACGCCGGCTGGTCAAGCAATGTAAGGGAAACGATAGTGTCGTTTATGGAGAACTATAAAACGGCATATAGTTTGGAACGATTAGACTATATTCGTGATATACTTGCAGATGATGCGGTTATCATTGTTGGCAATGTTGCAAAGCGCACGAACTGCGGCGTAGACAATGGCTTATCTCTTTCTCTGAAGGGCAAAGATATCATCACATATAATCGCTATAGCAAAAACGATTACATAAAGCAGCTGGCAGGGTGTTTTAATCGCAATGATTTTATTAATCTGCGTTTTACCGACCATCAAATACAATGGCTGGAGAAATTCGACAAACAAACCATCATGGCAATAAATATCCGGCAAGAGTATAATTCGTCAACTTATGCCGATGAGGGCTATTTGTTCTTGCTTATTGATATGACCGATGTTGATGCACCTCAGATAAAAGTGCGAACATGGCAACCGAATGAGGTAGCAATTGACAAGTTGTATAATGCCGGCGATTTCTTCAACGACTAACAAATTTCTATAACTCAAATAAACACAAATCATGAAAAAATTATTTTCTATTTTGGTTATGGCTCTAATGCTTGGTGTTGGAGCTAATGCACAAAGTGCCACCGACTTGGCAAAACAGCAACAAGAGCTCAACAAAATCCTTCGCAAGTCGATTGATGCCAAACCTACTAAGGAGGCTAAAAATCAAGCAAAAGAGCTGAAGAAGCAAGGTTGGACCATAGCTGCCGGCGAACGATCTATCGAGCAGCAAATCACGGAAAGCCAACTGATCAGCGCTGAGCTGATGAGCGATGAAAACGGAGCTTCTTCTCGTCGTTTCATTCAACACACCGGCGTATCAACCGCCGGCACCTACAATGCCGCTTATGCTGCAAGTCGCTCTAACGCACAGGTGGAGATTGCCAATATGCTTGAAACCGAAATTGCTGCTGCCATGCAGGGTAAGTTGGACAATGCTCAACTGAATGCCGCTAGCGCTACTACCGTTGAGAAATTCAACCAGCGCATCAAAGCAATCATTCATGAATCACTTACTAACTCAATCCCCGTTGTGGCAATCTATCGTGTGTTGAAAAACAACAACTACGAAGTGCAAACCAGAATTGCTTACGACAAAAAGGAAGTTGCCGCACGCATCAAGCGCACATTGCAGAAAGAACTTGAAGTGGAGGGTGACCAACTTAACGGTTTGGTTGACGAAGCACTTAACAGAGCCAACTAATGAGCCGACGAGTTCTATTTCTTATGGGCTTGGCATTTTGCTGCACGGCAATTTGCCACGCCCAACATATTGATACCGGTAAGTCTCGTCGCGATATGGATGAGTTTGTCAAGGAGATTACCGACGACTTCAATAACTTCCGGCGTGAGTCAATGCAACAATTTGCTGCCTTTGTTAAAAATCCGTGGAAGGAATTTGAGGAGACAAAACCGATACCCAAGCCCAATCCTAAGCCGGTGCCGCCTGTGATTTTGGATGACAATCAGAAAAAACCGATAAAGGACACGCCCATAGTAATTGACGAGGTTATCAAACCTGTCACTATAGACCCGCAACCCCGGCCAGTTGAACCGATTGAGGAAGTTCCGGTAATAGCCCCAAAACAGATGCAGTTCCGCTTCTTCGGCACAGCGGACAGCGTTCGGCTGAATGTATCAAAACTTCCAACATTAGAATCTGTAAGTGAGGCTGCCGTGTCAACCATGCTGCAAGTATTGTCGTCAGACGAATTTGATAATTTAATCGTAGATTGCCTTAAAATTAGAGACAGCAGAAAGTTGAGCGACTGGGGTTACCTGCAGATGCTCAATGCTATTGCTGCCAACGCATACACAGATGCTCGCAATGAAACGCAAGTGCTATTGGCATATCTATATATGCAGTCGGGCTACAAGATGAGGCTTGCGTCAGACGGTAAATATCTATATATGCTTTTTGCCAGTCAGCACGTTCTATTCGATAAAAACTCTTTCTATGTTGATGGTGAGAGCTACTACGGAGTCAACGAACTGCCAAAAACATTACGCATTTGTCAAGTTGCATTTCCCAAAGAAAAGCCACTGTCACTATTCATCACTACAGATCAACAATTCACCGACAATAAGTCGGATAACCGCACCATTGTATCGAAAAAATATCCGGATATAAAGTTAGATGTTTCTGTCAACAAGAATTTAATGGATTTTTATTCCACTTATCCTTCATCTGCCATCAATGGTAACATCATGACCAGATGGGCTATGTATGCCAATACGCCCATGAATATAGATGTTACATCTACTCTTTATCCTACATTGCGAAAGCTGTTAGAGAATAAAACGGAACTTGAGGCAGCAAACATGCTCCTTAATACAATCCAAACAGGTCTAAAGTATGAATACGATGATGTTGTTTGGGGTTGTGATAGAGCTTTCTTTGCTGAAGAAACGCTGTTCTACCCATATTGTGATTGCGAAGATCGTGCAATACTGCTAACTCGCCTTGTCCGCGATCTATTAGGCCTCAAATGCCTATTGGTGTACTATCCCGGCCACTTGGCTGCGGCTATTGAATTTAGCGATTCAAATACATCAGGCGATTACATACTATTAGACGGACACAGATATACGATTGCAGATCCAACCTACATCAATGCTCCTGTAGGAATTACGATGTCGGGGATGGATAACTCCACAGCCACCGTCATCCAACTGCGCTAAAACTTGTTGAGGAGTAGGTGTTAGCGGGGGCGGGAGAGGAGCGACTTGAGGGTTTGGATGAGGTAGACGGTGAAGAGGGGGAACATCACCACGCCCATGGCGGCGAGGATGGCGGCAAGGGTTTTGCCGGTGGGGGTCACCGGATTTATCGGCGCGCCGATTGTGGTGAATTGCAGTGCGCACCACCAAAGTGCCGTCGGGTAGCCGGTGATTTGCGGATTGCACGGGTGTTCGCGCATGAAGATGAGCAGCGACGAGAAGTAGATCATCAGCACTACGATGGTGAGATAGGACATGAATATGCTCATGATGCGCGTGGTGGTGAGGTGGCGCATTATCAGCACTATGGCAAATGCGCCGCGCAATAGCGGGATGAAGTGTAGGTTTTGCATCACTGCCGGGTGCAAGTCTATGTGCAGCGCTGTGATGATGTTGATATAGGGCACGGCAATGAGCAGAAGATGCACGTTGCGCAGGGCGTAGCGCATGCGGCGGCGCGGCTGCATTGCCACGGTATAGCCGTAGAGCACTATGTATGCCATGCAAATCCAAAATTGTGCCTGCATGTAGAGCTGACTATCTGTGAGTTGTTGGCCCGAAAAGACCGCTATGGATATAAAAATAATTAGTAGCACCGACAGTGCCAGTGCTACTAATTGTGTGTAATGATATTTGTTATAGGGCATAAGAGTGTTTTTTGCGGCGTAAACACTCCGGAGCCTACAATTGTTCAAACGCGGTGATTGCTGCCCGCAATGAGGGCAATATGGGTGCCGACGATTGTGTCTTGATGTCGAACCCGGCGAGTATCGACACTGCGTCGCATTTTATGCTTCCGGTGGTGGGGTTGAGTATGCGCTGCTCGAGGGTGAACGAGCGGTCGCCAAGGCGTGTGCAGGCGGTCTTCACCACAAGGTCTTCGCCGAGGGCTGTTGGCGCATAAAAGTTGCAATTGATGTTGACCACGGCGGCGCTTATCGACTCGGCATCGTATTGTTTGCCGGTGAGATCGTTGAAATATAGTGCTTTGCCAAGGTCGAAAAACTGCAGATAGATGTTGTTGTTGAGATGGCCGAAGATGTCGAAGTCGCCAAAGCGCACTTGCAACTCCACGGTGTGTTTCAGCGGCCTTGACGGCTCTTTGATGCGTGAATTTGTGTTGGGCATATTTTGCTTTAATGGAAAATTATTTTGGATATCACATTGCTGCCGGCAGCGGCATTGAGGCGCTGCACAAGTGTTGACGCCAGAAACGAGAGCTCGTTTTTGAGCGATGCCGAGGCTATGCACACGTGCAGCTCGTCGCGCTCCACCCAGCGGCGTGTGGTGTAGCGATTTATCGACGGCCCCACCACTTCGGGCCACAGATAGCACACATGCTGTTGGTCGTAGACCTGCCGTGTGCCCGAGCGGTCGATAGCTGCGCGGATGATGTCGGATACTAATTGTGGCTCACGCTTCTTCATGTGTCAACGGGGTGAATGTGCCGTTGCTCACGCTCCACAGTGCGTGGGCAGCGGGTATATGTTCAAGTATTTCGTCGAGGTGCTTGCGGTTGGTGTCGGTGATGAATATCTGACCGAAGTTGTTGTGCGCCACTACTTTAATGATAGCTTCCACGCGCTGTGCGTCGAGCTTGTCGAAGATGTCGTCGAGCAAAAGCAGCGGCTTGAGCTGTGTGGTTTCGCTCAAAAACTCGTACTGTGCAAAGCGCAGCGCGATGGTGTAGGTTTTCTGCTGTCCCTGCGAAGCTGTGCGGCGCACGGGCATGTGCTGCAGCGATAGCTCTATGTCGTCGCGGTGCGGGCCGGCAGAGGTGTATTTGAGTATGCGGTCGCGCTCGCGATTGTGCTCAAACAGGTCGAGCAGTGCAGTCTCGGCGGGAAATTCGTCGAGCTGTGTGCGATAGCTCAGCGTGGTGTCCTCGGCGTCTTCGCCGGCAATCGCCGCATAATATTTGCGGTGTATCACGGCAAGGCGGTCGATATGCGCACGACGCGCGGCGCAAATATATTGTGCGCTGATGTGCATTGCCGTCTCAAGCGCAAGATAGAGAGTGGTGTCGGTGCAGCCGTCGCGCAGCAGACGGTTGCGCTGCGTAAGGTTGTGGTTGTAGCGTATCAGGTGGTCGAGATAGCGGGCATCGCCTTGTGCAATGACCATGTCGATGAAGCGTCGACGCTCCTCGCCCGAGCCGTTTATAAGGTCGCTGTCGACCGGTGCTATAAGCACTGCCGGAAACAGACCTATGTGCGAACTCAGCTTTTTATACTCCTTGCCACCGCGCTTGAACGATTTGCGGCGACCGCCACCAAGACTCACAAGTAGGTCTTCGTCGGCATCACGACGCAGATAGTTTGCCTGCATCATGGTGAAATCTTGTCCGCGCTGCACCACCAGCGCATCGGCTGCTCCGGTGAAGCTTTTGCAAAAGCTGAGATAATAAATGGCATCGAGCACGTTGCTTTTGCCCATGCCGTTATTTCCCAAAAAGCAATTAAGCTTGTCGGAGAATGCGAACGCAGCGTTCGAAATATTTTTGAAGTTTGTGAGGGTCAGCGACCGTAAAATCATATCGTTCTTATATTCTTAGTGGGATATGCGGCTAACAGCGTTAGCTTATTTCACTTTCTTGAAATTTTGTTGGAAGAACAGCAATTGAAAGAGTATCGAATTTGACCAATAGTCCATGTTGTGCTGACCGGGGCGCGAAATATAATCGTGAGGCACTTTTGCATCGAGCAATGCTTGGTGCAAGTCGGCATTCACCTGGGTGAACACGTCGTTTGTGCCGCAGTCGAAGATGATATTTTGCTTGTTTTGCACAAACAACTCAATTTGGTTTATAATAGTGTGGTCGGCCCACAATTGGGGGGCATCCTCAAAGTTGCCGAGGGCGTCTGCCATATTCCAGCGCTTGGGGAAAGGCAAAATATTCACGCCGCCGCTTGTTGAGCCAATGTTAAACCAAATGTCTGGGTGATGCAAGCCAAGCCACATTGCGCCGTGTCCGCCCATGCTCAGGCCGGTGATGGCACGCTTTTTGGCGTTGGTGGTCACGGGATAATGTTGGTTGATATATGGCACGAGGTCGTTAACGAAAAACGACTCCATTTGCAATTTCGGATTTACGGGCG
>CAZYNO010000092.1:0-7260 GCA_964648845.1 uncultured Bacteroides sp. | reverse complement strand
TATCCCGGCGAACTTTCGGGCGGTATGCAAAAACGTGCTGCTATTGCTCGTGCTATAGCTCTCAACCCTAAATATCTTTTCTGCGACGAACCCAACTCGGGCCTTGACCCCCGCACATCTATCGTCATCGACGAGCTGCTCAGCGATATCACTCACGAATACAACATCACTACGGTCATCAATACACACGATATGAACTCGGTGCTCGGCATCGGCGAAAATATTATCTTCATCAACAAAGGTCACCGTGATTGGGTGGGCGACAAAGACAAAATTTTCTCCAGCGACAACCAAGCTCTCAACGACTTTGTGTTTGCTACCGACCTCTTCCAACAAGTTAAAGACTATGTGTCGATTCACGGCATGACTGCTAAAGGTGCCGCCCGACGCAATCAATAGAGTTCCCTGCTATGAAATTTAGCGACATACCCGGCCATGAAGATGTGAAACAACGTTTGCGCGAAATTGTCGACGCAAACCGCATGCCTCATGCCCTTTTGCTCGAAGGCCCCGAAGGCACGGCCAAATTCGCTTTAGCCCGTGCCTTGGCTCAATATATTCACTGCACAAATCGTCACGACGGCGACTCGTGCGGCGAGTGCCCCTCGTGCCGTCAGCATGCATCTTTCCGCCATATTGATGCCATATATTCATTCCCCGTTATCAAAAAGAACGGCAAAGCTACAATCAGCGACGACTATTTGCCCGAATTTAACGAGCTGCTCAACGATAGCCCGTGGATGGATTTTGAAACCTGGCTCACAAAGCTGCAAAGCCCAAACACTTTGCCCGCCCTTTATGTTGAAGAGGGAAATGCCTTGCTGCGTCGCCTATCGTTCACCGCGCACGCCTCAAAATATAAAATTGTGCTGATGTGGCAACCCGAGCGCATGCGCGAAGACACTGCCAACAAGATGCTCAAACTCGTTGAAGAGCCGTTTGCCGACACTATATTCATCATGTCGTCAGACAATCCTCGCCTCATCCTGCCAACAATCTATTCGCGTGTGCAGCGTGTGCCCGTAAAACGCTACGACAACAACACCGTGGCACAGTGGCTCATGTCGCAAGGGGTGAGCGACCCTCAAGCTGCCGCCGACGCTGCTGTGCTTGCCGAGGGCAAACTCAACAAAGCTTTGCGTCTGCTCGACACCAAAAACGAGTCATCGCAACATCTCGAGTGGTTTATGCAGCTCATGCGTCTGGCTTACCAACGCAAAATCGCCGACCTCAAACAGTGGTCGCAAACAATCGGCTCGGAGAAGCGTGAAATGCTGATACGCTTCCTCGACTATTGCTGCCGCATGCTGCGCGAAAACTTCATTTCTAATTTCCATAGTCCGCAATTTAACCTTATGACCGAGGCCGAAAGCAAATTCTCCGTTAACTTTGCCCGCTTCATCAACGAACGCAACGTTTTGCGATTGTTCGACGCTTTCTCTGAAGCTTCTCGCGATATTGCCGCAAATGCTAACGGCAAAATTGTGATGTTCGACCTTGCCATAACTGTTATTCTATTGCTCAAAAACTAATCATTATTAACGCAAAATGTGCCGCGAAAAATTTCTTCATGCCGTAGCCGATTATTATGTCAAGGCTTCAATCAAAGGAGATGTAGACCTATCGCAACTTTGTTTGGTCTTCCCAAATAAACGTGCCGCAATATATTTTCGCAGCTATTTTAAGCAGCAAGTAACCAAATATGCTGCCAACAACAAATCGTTCATAACATTCATACCCGACATTAATACTATCGGTGCTTTCAACGAGCGCTTCAGCGAAAAACGTGTCACCGATAATATAGAACTTATTTTCATCCTCTACAAAGCTTATTGCAAGGTCATAAAGGAGCGTGGGCTAGAGCCCATGGCTTTCGACCGCTTTGCTTTTTGGGGATATATGATGCTCTCCGACTTCGACGATATCGACAAGGAAATGGCTGATGCCCACTCTTTGTTTACCAATATTCAGCGCTACAACGAGATAGGCAGCTACTTCCTCACCCCCGAGCAACTTGAAGTTGTTGAGTCAATTTGGGGCAAAGAGACTGCCGCTAATATGCAGTCTAAGTCTGACCGTTTTTGGAAACATATAAATCAAGACGCCGACCTCGATGAGGATGGCAAAGAAAAGCCCTCAACAAAATTTCTCAAACTTTGGCAAATCCTTGACCCTCTATATACCGAGTTCAACCGTTTGCTCAAAGAGTATGGCAACATTGGCTATCCCGGCCTGGTGAGCCGCGAAATTACCGATATCATCCGCAATACCGGTCTCGACCAATTGCCGTTTAAGCACGTAGGCTTTGTAGGCTTCAATATGGTCAGCACATCGCAAGCCAAGTTGATGCAATCGCTGCAAAATCGCAGCGCTGCCGACTTTTTCTGGGATTTATTGCCCGCCGACCAAATGTATGCCGCTCGTGCCGGACGTCGCATAGCCGCGCTCAACAAGGCTTTCCCGATGCCCAAAGATTTCAGCTATCCCGGATACGACATAGACAAATGTGAGATTGACGTGTATGCCGTGCCTTCAAACTCTCTCCAGGCAAAAGCTACAGGAAATATTTTGCAGCGTTGGAAGGACAAAGATTTTTATCAAACAATTCATCCCGACAACTCCGTTATTGTGCTTCCCGAGCCGGCTTTGCTCTCGTCGGTGCTCAACTCTATGCCCGTAGAAAATATTGGCCCGGTCAACATTACCATGGGTTTGTCTTATCGCGAAACTCCTTTCGCATCGCTGCTTCACGCCATAGTGTCGCTGCACATGCGTTGCCGATACATACACGACAAACCCCACTATTTTCATGAAGATATAACGGCAATTATCACGCATCCCAACTTGCGAGCAGTGGCACTTAAAAGCTGTTTGGCTATCAAAGACTATCTTGACAGATATCACCAATATAATGTGCCCGCCGATGTGTTGCGCGACATGATAAAGCGCGTGCGCTTGCCGCGTAAAGTGCAACTCTCACCCGACGAAATTCTCACTCATGGCAAACAGGAACTGCAACAAATATACGGCGCTGACGCATTAAGTTGCATATTTTGCGACGTGCCCGACTATCGCGACGTCTCGCAGATAAAGGTATATATCGACAACCTTATGGCTGCTCTGTCGCGAGCTGTTCAGATTGCCAACGAAAACATCAACACCAATGCCCATGAGGTGAAGGTGCTCGATGCATACAAAGAAGCTATTGACCATGTGTTCGATTGCTTGCATACTTACCGCATATCGGCACCGCAAGGCTCAATATTTGCCATGCTCGATCGTCTCCTCGCCGTCAGCACTCTCAATATGAGCGGCACCCCGCTCAGCGGATTGCAGATTATGGGTGTGCTCGAAACTCGTGCCCTCGACTTCGAAAACGTGATTGTGCTATCAATGAATGAGCGCATTTATCCGCGACGCAATCGCCAACATTCACTCATACCGCAACTGTTGCGCCGAGCCTATGGCTTGCCGACAACCGCCGATACCGAGCAGGAATATTCATACTATTTCTTCCGATTGTTCTCTCGCGCTCGTCGTGTGATATGTCTCTACGACTCACGCACAAGCGGTGCAGGCAACGGCGCTATGTCGCGCTATCTGCTGCAATTCAAATATCTTGAGTCGCCAATAAAAGTCAACTATCACAGCTGCTCTATGTTCGCCAAACAAGGCGCCGAGCGCATAATTGTTGTCAAAAAGGACGACAATGTATTGGCCGAATTGGATGCCTTCAAGTCGCTTGGCCCTGATAAATTGAACTTATCGGCCACAGCGCTCAAAAAATACCGCTCGTGTAAGCTTCACTTCTATCTCGAATTTGTGAAGCGTATGCGCGAAGACGACACTCCCGTTGCATTTATGGATGCCAAAACCTATGGTTCTGTGATGCACAACGTGTTGCAGCAACTATTTGAAAGTCAACGCAGCACGCCACAATCAACTCTCCCGGTGCTCATCGACAAAAACACCAAGTGGGACAATAAAGACGGCATATTGCGCCGCGTGAAAGAGGAAATCAACAAACTCTATCATCAAGATACTTACAAAGGCCGTCTTGACTATATGCCTGCTGAGAGTATTTTGCTCGCAGACATTATGGCTGATTTTATCGAGAAGATACTCAATAAGGAGGTAAAATATATCGAAAACAACGGCCCGTTCCAATACGTTGCTGCCGAAGAAAGTGTTGTGCAACAATGGCAAATCACGCCCAAACACAAAGTCAATTTCCGCTTGGATATCGACCGCCACGACATCCTCAACAGTGGCGTGCACCGCTTCGTTGACTATAAAACCGGCAACGACACTCCACACATCTCGTCTATATCAAGCCTATTCTCACCAAACGACGAGTCATCAAACGATGCGTGCTTGCAATTGCTGATTTATTCGGCAGCTTACTCCGATATTAAAAACGCTCAATTCAACATTCAACCGTCTATATATCAGCTTAAATCAGCTTTCACCGATAACGGCATGTTTGAAAAAGATGCTCTCACTCTGTCACAGAAAAATATTCCTGTGATATGGACAAACGTCGGTCAAGTCGTCCCTGATTGGCAGCAAGAATTTCGTGAGCGTTTCGAGGATATGATTAATGAGATTTTCAATCCGGAAGTGCCGTTCACGCAGACAAATAATATTGAAAACTGCCGCTTTTGCAAATTCTTGCAAATGTGTGCACGTGTTGTCCCTGAAAGATAATCATTTATGGCGGGATTATACGTTCATATTCCTTTCTGCAGCAGCAAATGCGCCTATTGCGACTTCTTTTCATCGCCTAAAACCGACCTGCTGCAACGCGTTGTCGTTGCCTTAGGTGCTGAATGGCAAATGCGCAAATCGGAGCTTCGCGAACCTCTCCAAACAATATACATTGGCGGTGGCACGCCGTCTTTGCTCAGCGCCGATTTGTTTGCACAATTAGCGAAAAGTCTGCCTGTGTCTGCCGACATTGATGAATTTACCATTGAAGCGAATCCCGACGATATATCTCCCGCTCTTGTCGACGTTTGGCGCGCAAACGGGGTGGGGCGCGTGAGCATGGGCATACAGTCGTTTGACGACGCTCAGCTGCAAGCCGTGGGCCGTCGCCACACAGCGCAACAAGCCATTGATGCTGTAAACACATTGCGCAGTCATGGCATTGACAACCTAAGTCTCGACTTGATTTACGGCTTGCCGGGGCAGACTCTCCAATCGTGGCAACAGTCGCTCAACAAACTTTTGTCGCTGCATCCGCAACATTTCTCAGCCTATATGCTTAGCTACGAGCCAGGCACACGTCTGTATGCTCAATTGATTTCAGGCAAAGTTGCCGAAGCCGGCGACGATTTGATTGAAGCAATGTATACCTATCTTTGCGATGCCGCGCGTGCAGCCGGATACGAGCATTACGAAATTTCAAACTTTGCTTTGCCCGGACATCGTGCCGTGCACAATTCAAACTATTGGCGCTTTTTGCCATACGTGGGCCTCGGCCCATCGGCACACAGCTTCGACGGCACGGTGAGGAGCGTCAATCCCGCAAACATCAAGCAATATTTGCAAAAAATAGAGGGTGGGGCGGTTGCCGCAGATATTGAAGACGAAACAGACCTTAATCGCCTTAACGATATGATTATGGTGGGGCTGCGCACTGCCGACGGCCTTGACCTCAACACCTTGCCGCAAAGCGAAATAGAGCCGTTTTGCAAACGTCTCAAAATGCTGCCTCCCGACCATGTTATCGTTGATGGAATGCGCGTTTACATACCCGAGCATCGCTATCTTGTCAGCGATGCCATAATACGCACTCTCCTTGCCGATTAGTCGTGGTGATACGGCTCGCCACGCAATATCGTGAACGCGCGATATATCTGCTCGGTGAAAAACAATCTCACCATCTCGTGCGAAAATGTCATCTTCGATAACGACAATTTTTCATCTGCACGCTGATACATGGCAGGCGAAAATCCGTATGCCCCTCCAATCACAAACACAAGATTGCGCTGCAAAGTCAGCATATATCGCTCTATGCCCTCGGCAAATTGACGCGATGTCAGCTCTTTGCCGCGCTCATCGAGAAGCACCACGCGGTCGCCCGGCTGTATTTGTGTCATGAATTGTTCTCCTTCAAGCTCTTTCTGGCGCTCCGGGTTGCCGCCACGCACATTCTTCACATCGGGCAAAATCTTGTATTCAAACGGTGCGTAGTGCCCTATGCGTCCAACATACTTGTCTATTGCCGCCGATAATTGCTTATCTACGGTCTTTCCTATTGCTAAAAGTAGTATTTTCATTGATGAGTGCCAAATTTTTTGTAATTTTGCACAAAGATAACTCTAAAAATTTTAATTATGAAAACTCCCGACGAGCTTATTGATGATTTGCTCACTTTAGCTTTCGCCGAAGACGTTGGCGACGGCGACCATACCACGCTTTCTACTATCCCTGCCGACGAAATGGGCCGTCAACAACTTATAGTCAAAGAAGAAGGCATTCTTGCCGGCGTCGATATCGCTCGCAAAGTGTTCGATAAATTCGATAAATCGCTCAAAATGACCGTATTTATCACCGACGGCACACACGTCAAACCCGGCGACATCGCTTTCATCGTTGAAGGCCCCGTGCGCTCTTTGCTTCAAACCGAGCGCATTATGCTCAACATCATGCAACGCATGAGTGGCATTGCAACAACCACTGCTCGCTATCAAAAGCAACTTGAAGGCACCGGCGCACGCGTGCTCGACACTCGCAAAACCACCCCGGGTATGCGCATGCTCGAAAAGCTCGCTGTGAAAATCGGTGGCGGCACAAACCATCGCATCGGTTTGTTTGACATGATACTCATCAAGGACAATCACGTTGACTTTGCCGGCGGCATTCCGCAGGCCGTTAACGCTGCCAAAGAATATTGCGCTAAAAACAATAAAGACCTCAAAATTGAGCTCGAAGTGCGAAACACCGCTGAGATTGACCAAGCTCTCGCTGTTGGCGTTGACCGCATAATGCTCGATAACTTCACCCCCGAGCGCACTCGCGAAGCTGTGAAGCACATCCGTGCCATCAATCCTGCTGTAGAAATTGAATCGTCAGGTGGCATCACCTACGACACACTCCGCGCCTATGGCGAATGTGGCGTAGACTTCATCTCTGTCGGCGCTCTCACTCACTCTGTCAAAGGTCTCGACATGAGCTTCAAAGCCGTCAAATAACACAACATATCTCCACAAATTCAGGCGAGGGCTGACCCGGTCATCCCCCGCCTTTTTCTTT
>CAZYNO010000091.1:0-7334 GCA_964648845.1 uncultured Bacteroides sp. | reverse complement strand
AGGCTTTATGCACTACACAACTGCCGTATCACGCGGAATGTCGGATGACCCAAATAATTTATTTTACGGTGACTTCGTCGAGGAAAAACCATGCCGGATGTCCCACACCATAGTGCCATCCCGGGCATGTTTTCACGCCTTCAACTTCTACTTTTATATAGCGTGCGGTGATGGGCGTTTGTGAGTTTGCCGACAGTTCAACAAACTTCACTGCCGGAGTGCGATCTTCTTCTTGAGTGGCTTTGCCCATAAATGTGTAGTCGTTGCCGTTGGTCGATGTGTAGTAGCTTACCGACTTGGGCAGCAAAATCCATGCTCCGAGTTGGTGGAGAAAGTCGGTGCTCACGCTGTTGAGCTGTTTGTTCTCGCCAAGGTCTATAACAAATGCCCCGTCGATGCCTTCCCAGCCAATCCAGCTCTCAACATAAGTCGTGCCGCCAAAAAGTTCGTCAGTCACATCCTTGTTCATGCCGGCATATCTGCCTGTCGGGGGCACAATCCATGTCACTTGTGCGTTTGCTGCAAGGTTGGTGCCTTTGCGGTTCATGTAGCGAGTGCGGTATAGAGAGCAATATTCGGCGGGCGTGTTGTGACGCTCGTTTATTTCCACGATGCCATATTCAGCTGTGCGTTGCTCAAAAAGATTGAGCTTAGCCACAGTTTCCGGCGCTGCCCCAAGACCGTCTTTACGCGCAAACTCAAGCTCTGAATATTGCAACGGCAGACGTGTCATGCGCACACGTTTCAGCAGCGTGCTGTCATTGGCAACGGCAGCTTCGGCTTGGTCGAACAGCTCGTTGTAGCGCTTGCGGCATTTAGCATTGAGCATACCCTCTTTGTGCGATATCGGCGAGTCGTAAATCCAAAGCTCTTTGTCAGATGCCAATAAGGCACCTTCAAGCAGCTTTTCATATTGATAAATATATGGAGCTGCAGCGCCATAATATCCGTCCATGAAGTGATGCATCAGCGAGTCGGTGTCAAGATACGGATCCCACATCAGCTTGCTCACCATGTATGTGCGCATCTCGGCAAAGTCGCCGCCGCGCGCACTTGCTATCTGAGAGTGGTGCATGGTTGCGCCGTGTTCCTTGAATATTTGGATATTCTTTTGCAATATCGGGAAGTTTGGAAACGGTGCAAGATAGTTGTCGAAATTAATGCCATAGTCCCACACGTAAATGTTGTTGCTGATTTTGCTCCATCCCTCAATAGCTTCCATAAATTCTTGTCCCGAAGCATTGTCGGTCAGAGGCACTTCGCGCTTGCAGTCAATGTCGCAAAGCATAATGTTTACGTTTGGCAACGGCTTTACGTGCTTTGGCGGCTGCATGGTGAACAGGTAGGCGAGTGTGGAGAATTGTTTGTCGGGACGACGCTCTGCCAAACGATTTACGAAGCGTATGAAGTTGCCCGACAAGGCGCCTTCGTACTCGTCGACAGCTTCACACTTCTCGCAATGACAGTTAGTGAAATTGCCATCGTTTTGACTCACGGAGATGGTGTGGCATTGCGGATTAGCTTCAAATATAGAGTCGATGCGCGCTGCAACAATTTCAAACAGCTCGTCGTTGTTCAAGCACCATTGGCTTGCGCGTCCCGGACGACGCTCGCCGTTGATGTATGCGTAATATTCGGGGTGGGTTTTGCCGTATTCATCCGACGGCAGCAGTCGGTTGAATGTGTGCACCCACAGATTGCCGGCAAATTCTTCGTCGGGGTCTTCGGTGCGCATCCAGCGACGGTAAACCGAGTCGGTAGCGTAGCCGTAGTTGTTGACTTGGCGGAAGCGGAATGCCGGATTTTGCTTGTCGTCGATGTTGGGCAACACCACGTTGGCTGTGGGCGTGAAGGTATATGAGTCGGCGGCAAAATAGTCTACGCCGAGATATTTTTCGAGTAAAGTGATAGCTCCATAAATCAGACCTTTGTCGCCGCCGCTGCTAATCTCGAGCGTGCCGGACTTAGTGTTGTGCAATCTGAAACCGTCCTCGGTGAGCCCTTCGGTTGAGCCTTTGCCTATAACAATGTCGCCACTGCGCAGTTTGGCACTCGGGGCAACGATGGGTAGATGTGCGCCCGAAATGCGGGCCACGAATGTTTCAAGCATTTCGGCGGCTTCTTTGTCTACGGGTTTTGAGGTGTCGGCCACAATGCGAGCTGTGGGTTTGCCGTTGCGAGTGAGCGATATTTGTGCCGAAGCGCTTGTTAAGGCTGTAGCGATAGCTGTTGCAAGGATTATTGTCTTTTTCATTTTGGTCAGTTATGGGGCTAAAAATTATGCGTTGAGCAGACGCTCTATTTCGGGAAGTATGGCGTGTGTGTTGTCGTTGGCGAGAGTATATATGTGTCGATGCGGTTGCGACGGGGTGTATTGTTGCGACGATATGCGTTGTTGCACTTGCTCGGCTGTAATATTGTTGCGAGCCATCACGCGGGCGATGCGCACGTTGGTTGGTGCGGTCACTTCCCACACATCGTCAACCATTTTGTCTAATCCGCTTTGATAGAGTATTGCAGTCTCAACAAACAAATGCTTGCCGGCATTTGCGTTGCGCCAGTTGGCAACATCGTTGCGCACTGCGCCGTGCACCAATTTGTTGAGCTGTGAGAGTTTGTCAGCATCGTTAAACACTATGTTTGCAAGAATGGGACGGTTGAGTGTGCCGTCGGCATTGAGCACTTCGGGTGCTATGGCTGCCGCTATTTTTTGGCGCAGCTCAGCGTCGTTGTCCATGATGGCTTTAGCGCGCGAGTCGCTGTCGTACACATCATATCCCATGGCACGGAGTATGTCGCTGACAACAGATTTGCCGGCGCCGATGCCTCCGATTATAGCTGTTAAGTGAGAATTCATTTAGTTGCGTTCAATCATGTATTCTACGCTGTCGGTTGACAGGTAGACGTTGATGAAGTTGCCTTCTGCGCGGGCTATGCGCACCTTTATGCGGTTTGATGAGAAGTTGCTGTCGAGGGTGTTGTAGTCGGCAACCACGCTGAAGTGGGGCGTTGACTCGTCATATCGGCTCATTGGCAGCATGTAGTTGACATCTACTTGCCCGGGCACGAGTATAAGTTTTGTGTGAGCCGGCACATTTATTGCCTTGATAGGCACTTTCACGGCTCGTGAAATCATGGGTTCGACATTTATGCGCAGGTCAACGCTGTCGGGCACCACGCGGCAGCCGCGCGGGCTTTGTATGCGCACTCTTATCACCTCCGATTTCGACACATCGTCGAGACGCACAGGCACTGTTGAAATGTAGTGCACGTCTTTTGGTGTGCCGTTCACCGAATATACCAACACGCTGTCAATCGCAGCCTTTACCGGGCCGGTGAGCGCACAGTTGGGCAAGGTGTTGATGCGTGAGTCAACGCGCAGAGGCATGCGCTCCGGGCGACGCGAGGTGAACACAAGGTTGAGTGAGTCGGGATTTATTGCAGTGATTTGCGCCGATTGCCCGAATAGCTTGTGGGCAAGGTTGCGCATCTCGGCTGAGCTGAGGTTGACAATGCCGTTGCGCACATAGTTCTTATAGTCGATGCTGATAGTCGGATTGCGGCCTATGTTGTAGGCCATGAGCTGAGTGCCGTGTGCCTTGACGCTGATATTTATCGCTTCGGGTATTTGGCTCACGCGCACCACCGAGTCGGGGCAGTTGATAATCTCCAGGCGGCAGCGCACGTCGCGTTGCATCTCCTCGTTGAGCGACATCACTATCCACAGCACGGCAGATAACCCTAAAAAAGCACAAAACACCAACATGTTTTTGCCGCGGGGCGAAAACATGCGGTGTTTGGTATTTTTGACAAAGTCGGTTATCTTCATAACGAACTTCGACCTATGTGCGGTCGGTGCTTTGATTTGTCTGTATTATTTTTGTTGAGCGTCGGCAGCAGCTTCTGCAGCTGAGGGATATACCGAATTTTTGTCAACGCGGATTTTCACGTTGTTGTCAACTTCAATAATAAATGAGTCTTCGCGCACTTCGCGAATCTTGCCGAAGATGCCGCCGGCAGTAACCACGTTGTCACCTTTGCCCATTGATTCGCGTTGTTTGCGCAAATCTTTTTGGCGCTTTTGTTGCGGACGTATCATGAAGAAGTAGAAAATCACGATGATACCTACAAACATCAAAAGTGTAGACATGGCCGAACCTTGACCTTGTGCGGGTTGCTCGGCGAGGAGGATGGTTAGATTTAACATAGTTTGTTGTTATTTGTTTGAAATGTGTATAAATTTTACTTGTTGATTTTGCCCTCTTCGCGCAGCTTGTTGACCACGTTATAGAGGATGCCGTTGATGAATTGGCCGCTCTTGGCTGCCGAGTAGGTGTTGGCAATTTCAACATACTCGTTCATTGTCACGGCAAGCGGTATTGCGGGATAGTTGATGAGCTCGCTTATGGCTGTTGTCATGATGACGATGTCCATAAATGCTATGCGCTCGGGGTCCCAGTTGCCAACGTTGATGAGGCTGTCGATGTAGCTGCGATAAACTTCGCGATTTTTCACCGAGTCGATAAACAATTCGTTGCCAAAGCGAGAGTCTTCTTCGTCTTTATATTGGGGCAGCATCTTGATTGCATCTTCCGGAGCATTTGCGCTTTGCTTGATGGTTTTGAGCACAAATGTGCCGATGATTTGCAAGTCGTCGTTCCAATACACCGATTTCTCTTCGAGAGCCTCTGCGAGTTCGTCGCTGGTGAACACCACGTTGCGCATGATGTTGCGCCAAAATTCGCAGTCGGCGGCATAGGTGGTTGCCGGAGCAGCCATATAGTCTTCGTAGATTTTTGATGCTTTGATTTTTTCTAAAAGACTATTGATGAGTGCAATGTCGGCTTCCCACGAAATGGGATTATCTTTGAGATATTCGTTGAGCGATGTGCTGGTTTTGAGGCGAGCTATGAATTGGTTTTCGGCGAAGCGCATGTTGGGGTTGCGTTCTTCCGACGAAGCCAAATATTTTGCGCGAGCATTCTCAATGCGGCGTTCTTGCTCGGTGGTGAGGTCGATCATCAACACAAACATAGAGTGGTAGAGCTCGTAGGCTTTGTCGAGCGAGTCTTCGAGAGCGTTGCAAGCGTTGACATAGCCTGACGAAGCGCCGTAGTATGAGCGGAATGTGGCAACAAGCTCGCTAACACCGGCTTTGTAGCCGTTGTTGGTGTAGCCTGGCAGTGCGCGGAATGCCTCGTTGATTTTTTCGTCTTTGAGCACGATGGTTTCGAGCACGGTAGTCCACACTTCAACCTCGTCGCCAAGATCGGTCTTGCGGCGTCGGCTGTAGTTTTTATAAACTGTAGAGTCAACTATGGTGTCGTGGAGATATTGTGCTATGGGGCGGAGAGCCTCAATGTCGCCGGTGCCTTTAAATATGGCCTGGCGCACTACATCGTCTGCCGAGAGTGCACGTGCCAAACGCGATGATGCCAATTTGGCGTCAACGTTGAGCACCGAGCTTTGCGAGCCTTGACGTGTGCCGATACCTGTTGTTTCAAGTATCAACAATAATAGGTCAAGATAAACGGCATAGGCGAATTTTTTATCCTGTGACGTAGTGTCGGGTGCCGGGTCAATTCTAAATTCAGAACGGGTGAGCAGGTATGAATAGAGCATCTGCACAACCTTTATTCGTATCAAAATGCGGTTTATCATTGTCTCGTGTATTTAAATGTGCTAATTTGTTTTGCGTCTGCAAAATTACGCATTTTTCTTGAGTTTCTTGCTATGTTTTACTTAGAATTTTCGTCGGCGAGCGGATTCCAGCCTTGTGCTCGCATCGGAATTTCCGACTCTCCGTCGCGTGTCACCATTGCGCAACCCATGTTTGCATCGGTGATATAGCCTATAACTTTCACTCCTTCCATAGCGTCAACTTTGTCGTGGTCGGCAAGAGGCACGGTGAAGAGCAACTCGTAGTCTTCGCCGCCGTTGAGCGCTGCGGTGATGAGGTTCATATTGAGTTCTTCGGCCATGATTGCTGTTTGATAGTCAATGGGTATGCGGTCTTCATATACTCGACAGCCAACGTTGCTTTGCTTGCAGATGTGCAGCAATTCAGACGACAAGCCGTCGCTGACGTCCATCATCGCTGTGGGTTGCACGCCTATTTTGGCAAGATTGGCAATGACGTCGCGGCGAGCCTCGGGTTTGAGCTGACGTTCCACAAGATATTCTTTGCCGGCAAAGTTGGGCTCAAAGTCGGTCTGACCGGCCGAAGCCACTTTTTCGCGTTCGAGCAGCTGCAGACCCATGTAGGCAGCGCCCAAGTCGCCCGACACGCAAATGATGTCGGTGTTTTTGGCGCCGTTGCGTTTCACAATCTTGTCTTTGGGAGCGTCGCCGATGCATGTGATAGAAATCACCAGGCCTTGGCGCGACGATGTTGTGTCGCCGCCAACGATGTCCACACCGTATATTTCGCAAGCCAAGCGTATGCCGGCATACAACTCCTCGATATGCTCAAGGGTGAAGCGTTTTGATATGCCCAGCGACACTGTTATTTGGCGCGGTGTGCCATTCATAGCATATATGTCCGAAAAATTCACCACTGCTGCTTTGTAGCCTAAGTGTTTGAGGGGCACGTAAGTCAAGTCGAAGTGCACGCCTTCGAGCAACAAGTCGGTTGTCACGAGCACCTCAGAGTCGGCATAGTTGAGCACGGCAGCGTCATCGCCAACGGCATATTTTGTTGATTGATTGAATGTTGGCAATTTCTCGGTGAGTTTGTCAATCAACCCGAACTCACCCAAGCTTGATATTTCGGTCATAGCGTTTTTTATTACTCTTTTATTAATGTTTATAGGGACGCCCGGTTGGGTGCGTCCCTATATTGTGGTTTGTGGTTTGTCTTAGTTGCGAGCAACCATTTCTTTGATCAAAGCCACAACTTTGGGTTGAGCTTTGACGGCTGCTTCTTGCACCTCTTCGTGTGTGGGCACTGTGGTGATGTCCTTGCCGCCGAGGTCGGTGATGACCGAGATGCCAAACACTTTCATGCCGGCGTGGTTTGCAACGATAACTTCGGGCACGGTTGACATGCCTACGGCGTCACCACCGATAACGCGGAAGAATTCGTATTCGGCGGGAGTTTCAAATGTGGGGCCGGGGGTGCCTACATACACACCGTGCATCACGCGGATGTTGAGGTCTTTGGCTATTTGGTCGGCTTTAGCAACGAGGGTGTGGCTGTAGGCTTCGGTCATTGCCGGGAAGCGCGGGCCGAGCTCGTTGTAGTTCTTGCCGCGAAGGGGATTTTCGGGGAAGAGGTTGATGTGGTCGGTGATAATCATCACGTCGCCAACAACAAAATCTTTGTTCATGCCGCC
>CAZYNO010000090.1:0-7352 GCA_964648845.1 uncultured Bacteroides sp. | reverse complement strand
TGCCACCAACGTAAATCATAGAGCTCTTGTCGGCATCGGCAAGGGCTTTTTTATATCCTGCTACAACGTTATCGAAAGTCTCGCCCACAATACCGGCTTTGGCTGCTTGAGCAGCAACGTCGGTCGATTTGGCAGCACGTTGGTTGGAGGGCTGCACGAAATAGTATTTTGCATCGACGGGCATAAATTGAAGGATATGCGTGATGTCTTTATCGTTAACAAAACCGATGACCATGTGCAAGTCTTTTTGCATGGTTTTTAGGCGCGAGCCAAGGTATTGCCAAGCGCCAACGTTGTGTCCGGTGTCGCAAATGGTGAGCGGTGCGTCTGAGGTTTTCATCCAACGGCCAAGCAGACCGGTGAGGCTGCACACGTTGGCGAAGCCGCTGCGCACAGCTTCAGTTGTGATATTCAAGCCTTTATCGGCAAGGACAGCCAAAGCAGAGAATATAGTGCGTGCATTGAGCCACTGACAGCCGCCAACAAGTTCACCGTGCACCTCTCCCCAGCGGGTAGTTTGGTAGGTTATCCGGTCAAGGCTATTGGTATAGTCGGTCATAATGTTATCGTCTTCGGCAAACACAATCGGAGCATTCACGCTCGCGGCTTTTGCTTCAAACACACGGCGCAGACTCGCATCCGCCTCGCCGATAACAACGGGCGTTGACGGTTTGATAATACCAGCTTTTTCAGTTGCAATTTTCTCGGGTGTATCGCCCAACAGAGCGATATGGTCGAGCGAAATGTTTGTTATAATTGATAGCTCGGGACTAATGATATTGGTAGTATCAAGACGTCCGCCAAGGCCAACCTCAATGACTGCATAGTCAACATTTTCGCGAGCAAAGTGCTCGAAAGCCATGATTGTTGTAAGTTCGAAAAATGAAGGGTCGACGGTAGTCTCGGCATTGCGATAGCGTTCAATGAAGTCAATCACAAGTTGTTTTGATATAGGCTCGCCGTTAGCGCGTATGCGCTCGCGAAAGTCGAGCATGTGCGGTGAAGTGTAGAGGCCCACTTTGTATCCGGCAGATTGCAATACGGCAGCTATAGTGTGCGCAGTTGAGCCTTTGCCGTTGGTGCCGCCAACGTGTATAGATTTAAATTTGGTATGAGGATTAGCAAACAGTTCACTGAGAGCATAAGCAGTGTGCAATCCGGGCTTATAAGCCGTAGCGCCAACATTGTGAAACGCCTGCAAGCGAGTGAACATGTAGTTTAAAGTTTCTTCGTAGTTCATGTTTAAAATATTATATATCCGGCAATTGCAGCCATAACAATCACGGCAATCGGGTGTATTTTAGTGAAATATACTATGCAAAAAGCAGAGACGCATAGTGCAATGCTCCAGCACACGTCGTAGGTCTCGGTGCCGAAGTTGGCAGAATTCATAAGCAACATAGCGGCAGAGGCAATCAAGCCGACCACAACGGGGCGCAAGCCTGAGAACATACCCTTTACTATTGAAGACTCCTTGTGTCGGTCGATGAGGTGACTTGTCTTAGCCACGAGCACAAACGACGGGATTATAACCACAAGAGTGCAAAGCAGAGAGCCGAGCACGCCCCACCACCAGCCGTCAAAGCCGTTGGCCTGAGGTGCCACATATCCTATATATGTTGCAGAGTTGATGCCTATTGGGCCGGGGGTCATTTGCGAAATAGCCACAATGTCGGTGAATGTTTTTTCGGTGACCCATCCGGGGGTAACAATTTCGTTTTGTATCAGTGCAAGCATGGCATATCCGCCACCGAAGCCGAACAAGCCAATCACGAGATAGCTGCAGAGCAAACGTAGGAAAATCATTTTGCGCTATCGGCCTCCTCACCGTTTTTAGCATTGCGTGCTACGGCACGTTTGGCAATGACAATGCCGCCAATGCCGCCAATAGCAATCCACAATATGGGGTTAGACAATACGGGAACTTTAGACCATATCAGCAGAGCAACTATAATTGGGATGAAAATAGTCTTCGAATTGAGTTTGGCAGCCTTAGCCGACGAAATCACCGGAGCGACAATGAGGGCAACAACTGCAGGGCGTATGCCTTTAAACACTTTGATGAGCACCGGGTTGGTGTTAATCAACTCGGGAGTGAGAAAAATTGCGATAAGCAATATTATCATAAATGAAGGCATAATGGTGCCGGCGGCTGCCATAATACTACCGCGACGTGCGCGCACTTTGTCGCCCACAGCAACAGCGATGTTAACGGCAAGGATGCCGGGCAAAGATTGAGCAATAGCCAGTAAATCAAGGAAATCTTCGCGGGCAATCCACTTGTGACGGTCAACGATTTCGCGCTCAATAATCGAAATCATAGCCCATCCGCCACCAAACGTGAATGCACCGATTTTAAAGAATGTAGTAAATAATTGCCACAACGAGGCGTTCATAATAAAATTCGATTAAGTTTATTTTGCGGCACAAAATTAATAAAAAGCTATCTAATGAGTGCCTATATTAACAGAATATTTACTAATTTTGTCGGATAAAACAGTTTAAAAGATGAAGCAACCCACCGACCACTCAGAAAATGCGTTCAAAAAATTTCAGAAACGCCACCCTATATTGAGCACAATCTTATTAGCAATCGTAGCTATTTGCATCTTTTTATTTGTTGCATTTAAGTTTTTAGACATCTGGACACACCACGGAGCAACGTCAATTGTGCCCGATGTGAAGGGGCTGACCTACGACAAAGCTTGCGATGTGCTTGAAGAAGCCGACCTAAAAGTTGTGATTTCCGACTCTATATACGACGACTCAAAAGTGCCGGGCTCGGTGGTTGAAGTGTGGCCAAAACCAGGAGCAACAGTGAAAACCGGACGCGAGGTGTATCTCACTATCATATCATTCTCGCCACGCCAGGTTGTGATTGATATACCGTTGACCGACATATCAAGCCGTCAAGCAATCAGCTACCTCAAAAACCGCGGCATCAATTCAATACAGATTTTGCGCGTGCCGTCAGAATATCCCGACATGGTTGTTGCCGTTAAAGCCAACGGTCAATATGTGACTTTGGGTAGCCGCATACCTACAAACTCGACCGTAATCCTCGAGGTAGGTCAAGTTGAAGAAGAAACGTACACATCACCTGAGAGCGACTTAGACTCGGTTATCGACTCACTCATGACAGCCGACAAATCATACGACGAAGAAGAAGAAACCGAGACCGACCCCATATATGAATAATCAGGACGAAAACCTCGATAATATCACTACAGAGTACGAACTCGACACCTACGACGACACTGAGGCCGAAGAAGGCGGACAAGAGCTTTATGAGCACTTCAGATTTGTTGTGGACAAGGGCCAACAGCTTTTGCGCATAGACAAATTTCTGACCGAGCGTCTGCAAAACTCAAGCCGCAACCGTGTGCAACAGGCTGCCGAAGCCGGATGCATACTTGTGAACGGCAAAGCTGTGAAGTCGAACTATCGCGTCAAACCGCTTGACGTGATACAGTTGGTGATGGACCGCCCGCGCTACGAGTTTGAAATTGTAGCCGAAGATATACCCCTAAACATTGTGTATGAAGACAGCGACGTGCTTGTGGTGAACAAGCCCGCAGGCCTTGTTGTGCATCCCGGACACGGCAACTGGACCGGCACACTCGTTAATGCTTTGGCATGGCACTTCAAAGACACGCCCGAATATGACGTCAACGACCCTCGTTTGGGTCTTGTGCACCGCATAGATAAAGACACATCGGGTTTGTTGGTCGTAGCCAAGACGCCTGATGCCAAAACGCATCTCGGCCGACAATTCTACAACAAGACCACCAAGCGCGAATATGTTGCTGTGGTGTGGGGCGAGCCCAATCCGGCAAACGGCCGCATTGAGGGTAATATAGCACGCTCAACGCGCGACCGTATGCAGATGGACGTATATCCGCCCGACGGCGAGATAGGCAAACATGCCGTGACACACTATTACACCCTTGAGCAATTTGGATATGTGACGGTGGTGAAATGTGTGCTCGAGACAGGTCGCACGCACCAGATACGTGTGCACATGCGCCATATAGGCCACACATTGTTCAACGATGCACGCTATGGCGGCGACGTGATATTGCGTGGCGAGCGCACGGCAAAATACAAACAATTTATAGAAAATTGCATGGCAATATGCCCACGCCAAGCATTGCATGCACGTACCCTGGGATTTGTGCACCCGCGCACAGGTAAAGAAATGTTTTTTGAAGCGCCGATACCCGACGATATGAGCCAACTCATTGAAAGATGGCGTCGTTATGTGTCGGGACGTGCCGACAACGCGTGAAAAGCCGCACAAATGAACAAATCTTTTTTTGCCAATGTTAGAAAATTATATTAACTTTGGCATATCAAATTACAAAAACAAAAAAAATAGGTTGGTAAAAATCCAACCATCATTATAATGTCTGATAACACAAATCATATATCAATACCTGCCGAATTAGCAGAAATAGCGCCTTATGGCGAACTCGAATTTCACGACAAACTTGCTTCGCTTGTCAAAGAACCCGGGTTTGAGCATGCCATACGCTATGTCATGAAGGATGTAGACTACGACGCTTTTTGCCAACAATTGCTTAGCGTAAAATCGCAGAAAGAATTTCAGATAAAAGTGATGGGCGACTTCCTCACTTTTCTCGAAAAGACAACCACAGCAGGAGTGACCGTGAGCGGTCTGGAGAATATCGACTTGTCGTCGAGCTACACATTTCTCTCAAACCACCGCGACATAGTGCTCGATGCGTCATTTCTCAATCTGTGCATGCTGCGCAACGGTCTGCCCGTAACACAAATTGCCATCGGCAACAATTTGCTGATATATGATTGGATCACAGACTTAGTGAAAATCAATCGCAGCTTTATAGTGAAGCGCGATGTCAAGAAGCTTGAAGCCCTCGACGCCGCACGCAAACTCTCGGCATATATTCATTTTGCCGTGTCGCAGCAAAAAGAGTCGGTGTGGATTGCACAGCGCGAAGGCCGAGCCAAAGACTCAAACGACCTCACACAAGAGAGTCTGCTCAAGATGCTGTCGTTTGCCGGAGACGGCGACACTCAGCATAACTTGCTCGAACTCAACATTTTGCCGACGTCAATTTCATACGAATATGACCCTAATGACTATCTGAAAGTGCGCGAATTTTTGATGAAACGCCGCGACCCGGAATTCAAAAAGAGCCAGCGCGACGACTTGCTCAGCATGGAGACAGGTTTGTTGCAGCAAAAAGGACGTGTGCACTTCCACATCGGCAAATGCATCAACACAGCATACAGCACCTGCACGCCGCAAAATCGCGGAGAAGCCATACATCAAGCCTGCGGCATAATCGACAAGACAATACACCAAGGCTATTACATATATCCTTGCAATTATATTGCCTACGATATGCTCTATAAATGTTCAAAGTTCGCTGACAAATATACCGATGCCGACATTGCACAATTCAACGACTACGTTGCCAAACAATTGAGCAAGGTTGAGGTTGACAATATCACAGCCGACGAGCACGAATATATGTTGAGCATGCTGCTGACAATGTATTCAAATCCGCTAAAAAATCAGCTTGCAGCGCAATAAAATCAAAGTCACACTCTTCTCTCTAAGCAATGCGCCTACCATACATCTCACTTCTGATATTGCTGTTTGTAAATATAATTATTGACAGCTATGTTTTTGTGGCCCTACGCAGCTATCTTAAAAAGAAAATCTGGGGCAATATCCACGCTATTCTGGCGATAGTCGGTACACTCGTCTACATCGGGCTATTCGTTGTGCCCGTGCGCTCGGGCGACGACACACTGGTGCGCGTTGTGATGTGGGTGATATATTCTCTCATCAGCCTCTATGCGCCAAAATATCTGTTTTTCTTGTTCGACTTGTTTTCACGCATACCGCAAATATTCAAGAAACGGCAGAGCAAGGCTACAATTGTTGTCGGCGCTGTGCTTGGAGCCATCTTGTTTGTTGGCATGTGGTGGGGTGCACTCATCAATCGCTTCAACTATCAAGTGAAAGAAGTGACCGTGGCAAACAAAGAGCTGCCGAAAGCCTTCAACGGCTATAAGATTGTGCAAATATCCGACCTTCATTTGGGCACATACGGCAACGATACAACCTACATCAGCCGCATCGTTGACATTGCAAACAGCCAACATGCCGACGTGATATTATTCACCGGCGACATTGTGAACCGCAATTCAGACGAACTGAAGCCGTTTGTGCATACCCTTGCCCGCCTCAAAGCCAAAGACGGCGTGTATTCAATTTTGGGCAACCATGACTATGGCGACTACGAAGATTGGAACTCTGACGCAGAAAAAGCCGCCAATCTGCAGGCGCTAAAAGATATGCAAGCACAAATGGGCTGGAAGATGCTCAACAATGAGCACACAACTCTCACACGCGGCAATGACAGCATTGTGCTCATCGGCGTGGAGAATATCGGCGACCCGCCATTTCATGTGTATGGCGACTTGTCGAAGGCATACAAAAATATCTCCGACAAAAATTATAAGATATTGATGACTCACAACCCGGCACACTGGACCTCAGATATAGAAAATCAGAAAGAGAGCAACATTGCGCTCACACTGTCGGGACACACTCATGCAATGCAAGCCGAGATTTGCGGTATATCGCCGGCACGTCTGCGCTACCGCACCTGGGGCGGGCTATACAACGACGCACACAACCATCCGTTGTATGTGAATATAGGCATAGGCACAGTCGGTTTCCCGGCACGCATCGGCGCCACGCCTGAAATTACGGTTATCACCCTAAAGCAATAATTGTGATGAACGATATAGTGATATGCATAGGCAGCAACACCGCCGACCGCGCACAAATCATCAAAAAGACTGTTGAGACCTTGGGCGGCATGCTCAGCAATATGCGCAAATCTGACGTCTACGAGTGCGAGTCGCATTCGGGCATCGGCAATTCATATTTCAACACGGTGATACAGGGCGGCACAACCTTGAGCTACGAGCAACTGCATGCAGCAACAAAACAGATGGAGCGAGACATGGGACGCACGCCACAATCTAAAATCACAGGTGTGATGCCACTCGACATAGACATTGTTTTGTGCAACGATGAGGTTATTCATCCGCAGGATTACGAGCTATATCACTTTCGCCACGGATATGAGCAAATTTTGAGCCAAGGTTAACATATTAAAAATAAGAATGTTAAAAGCCGGAGCTAAAAATATAGCGAGATTTATTTGGTAAAGTCAGAAAAAACGCCTAACTTTGCACTCGCAAAACGGCGGGATAGCTCAGTTGGTTAGAGCGTCGGATTCATAACCCGGAGGTCTCGAGTTCAATTCTCGATCCCGCTACAAAAC
>CAZYNO010000089.1:0-7406 GCA_964648845.1 uncultured Bacteroides sp. | reverse complement strand
GCGAGTTGATGCGTGAAGTGATAACCGTGAAGCCTTCGTGTATGTCTATGAGCTCTACAATAGTCATAGCGCCCAACAAGAAGAGCACTGTTTGAGCAACGTCACCAAGATGTTCGACAACGTCAACGTTGATAACATAGTTTAGTGCCTGCTCCTTTAAACTCTGTGATTGTACTGAAGGATTTTCGGCTAAAAAATTAGCAAACTTTGCGCCGGCAAATTGCGGCACAAGAGTGTCGGCGGCTAAAGCATAGAGCACCCACAACAACATACCCAACAGGAGGGCGGTTGCTGTTTTGTCAACCCTGAGTGGATGTTCGAGTGCTATCAGCAGATAGCCTACAACGAATACGATTACTATTGCGGTTAGCATATTAGAGTGTTAATTAGGTGTGGCCATTAAGGTCGCAGATATTAGAGAATGTGTTATTTTAGGTACGCTGCGAAATTACAAAAAGTTTACATCAAAAACGATTTTTATTAGAGAAAAATTTCGTTAATTAATGTTGTAATCGCGGCGCACCTCAAATTTTAACACAACCGACTGTTTTTTATGCTAACAGAGTGACGTAAAATCACACCAACGAGAGGATATCGTCGGCAATATCGACGATATGGTCGGCATAGCCATCCTCAAGCTCTTGGCGCGAGCGGAAGCCCCAAGTCACGCCGCAACTTTCAACGCAAGCACGTTGGGCTGTAGCCATATCCACGCCCGAGTCGCCAACGTAGAGCACGTCATCTTTCGGCGTTGGACAGTCGGTGAGCACCTCAAATACAACCGAGGGGTCGGGTTTTACGGGCACACCTTCGCGCTGACCATAAACGGCAGCCCACTTCAAGTCGCCGAAGAAGTGCTGCACAAGGCGGTCAACGGCACTTTGATATTTGTTTGAAGCCACGGCAATGTTTATGCCTCGCGACACAAGTTCGTCGAGCAATTCGCGCACGCCGGGATAGACGGTAGTTTTATCCCACAGATGCTCATCGTAGTAGACCATAAAGTGGCGACGCATCTCGTCGATATTGTGAGGCGAGCGCTCGTCGTCGGGCAAAGCGCGTTCAAGCAACTTGCGCACGCCGTTGCCCACCATATTGTTGTATGAGGCTATCGGGTGGGTGTTAAAGCCCATTTGAGATAATGCATAATTTGTGGCGGTGCCCAGGTCCATGATAGTGTTGAGCAACGTGCCGTCAAGGTCTAAAATTACAAGTTTCTTCATCTTTCAATACCATTATTAATTCATCAGAAAGGATAGCCCACAGCGAAGTGGAAAGTTGCATCGCGGCCCCATTTAGGGTGCAACAGCGGCCACGGTTCTTGGTTCATAGCGGGATTGTGAGCTTTCATACCAAGGTCGAGGCGCAGCAAAAAGTAGGTAAAGTCCATGCGAATGCCGGCGCCATAGCTGGCAGCTATCTCTTTGTAGAATTTATTGAATTTGAACATGCCACCGGCTTGGTTTTCATATTCTTTTATAGTCCATATATTTCCGGCATCAATGAATAGAGCACCTTCAAACACCCAAAACAACTTTGCACGATATTCAATGCCTAAGTTGAGCGATATGTCGCCACATTGGTTGATGAAGTCGATAACCGAATTTTTTGAGTCGTAGCTACCGGGGCCGAGAGTGCGCACACCCCAGCCGCGCACGCCGTTTGCGCCGCCGGCATAGAAGCGCTTTTCAAACGGTATTGCCGTTGAGTTGCCGTAAGGGTAGCCGATGCCAAACGATGCACGCATTGCCAAGGCATTGCGGCTGTTGAAGTTGCGCACGTAGGTGTAGTCAACCTCGCCCTTCACGTATTGAGCATATTGTATGCCGAAAATTTTGTAGGCGCCATCGCTTTTGCTCTGCCCTATCAACGACGATATGCCGTAGAGCAAGTTGCCCGCCATCTCAGCCGAGGCACGAAATGATGTGATTGACGGCTGCATGGTGAATGAGTTGTTTGTTGCTGTTGGTATGCGGCGATTGGTGCGCGAATAGGTGTAGCCCAGGCGCATAATGAAGTGGTCTTCGTAGCTATATCGCAACAGCGGATTGGTTGGGGCAATCTCGTCAATAAAGTTTATGGTTGAGTTGGGCAGATAAACGTAGTTGATGTCGATGAGGTCTAATGTGCGACGCTCGGTGAAGCCTTGTCGCGGATTTGTCCATTTATACTTCCATGCTGCACCGGCAATGACGCGAGTGTACTCGGGGCGCTCTTGATAGTTTGCCGAGAGAGCGAACTCGGTGGTAGCGTTGATGCGACGTTTGAAGTTGCGCGACAAGAACGGAGCCTCAAATTTGGGGAATGTGATGCCCACCTCGCCGGCAAACTCGGTGTAGCGGTTATTGATAAGGTCGTCAAAATCGCCGCTAAGACTCTCGTAGCTGCCACGCAATTTTGCTGTGAGCACGTTGCTGCGCTTGGCAATATTGCGGTGCTGATAGGTCAAACCTATGCCGAAGCCAAAGTCGCCTTCAGAGTTTGTGCCTTCAACCTCGACGCTGACGCTTTGTTTTTTGTTGCGCGAAAGCAGCACATAGGCGTCCATATACATGTTGCCGTCGATGACGGTGAGCGGGTTCATCTCGATATTGATAAACTTGAGGATTGTGAGCTGACTTAGGCTCTCGTATGTGTGCTCAACGTCGGCGGCGCTGTATGTTTTGCCCGGTTCGATGAAGCATTTTTCCTCAAGGATGTCGGGCTTGATATAGCGGTCGCTGCCATAGAGCACCGTCACGCCTTTATAATCCACGCTATCACAGCCCACAAAGTTATATCCGAGGCCTGTTTGCGACGGATTGTAGTCGGTAACAAAATAGACTTTGTTGATGGTGTAGCGCGTGTGGCTTAGCGAGAGTGCGCTTTCGCCGTTGTGTGGGGGTTGCACGGTCATTGTCAGCGCTATGTCTTTGCTGCCGGCAATAGTATCGGCAATATAGGTTATATATTCGCGATTGAAAGCGTAGTAGCCTTTGTTGCGCAGGTCGGTTGTGATGCGGCCTCGCTCCTCGTCGAGTTTGTTGCGGTCGAAGAGCTGCCCCGGACGTATCAGTGTTGCAGCAGTGTCGGCAAGCACAAAGCGCGCAAGCGCAGTGTCGGCGCACTCAAACTGTATGTCTGAAATGATGTGAGGCTCGCCGGCAGTGATGTTGTATGTTACGTTCATGCGCTTTTTCGACGCATTGCCGACAGTGTCGACGCTCACCGAGGCATTCATGTAGCCACGGTTTATGAGGGCTTGATTGAGTTGACGGCGCGACAATTCGGTGAGCTCGCTGTCGAAAATCACAGGGGCCTGACCAATGCGTCGCAGCCAGCGGTTAATCCACTTTGTAGAGTCGCGTCCCGACATAGAATAAGTGCCGAGCTGCAGTTTTGCAAAGCCGAGCACTTTGTGGTTTGGAGTTTGGCGCAGGAAATTATATAGCTCGGTAGGGTCGACCGATTTGCGCGAGGCGCTGTCGACGGCTATCGTAACATTGTCGAGCAAATATTGTCCGTCGGGCACATGTTTCACAGGATTACACGCCCACAGACACGCTGCAAATATCAATAATATAAGTATTTTCGCTTTCACGCCACAAAGATACAAAAAAATAATAAAACCCGGAGATTGCTCCCCGGGTAATATTGAGTTGCGGCAAAGCCGCAAGCAGGTCATTTTTATTACTTCAACCAACGGTCAAACCAGCGGAAGAAGAGACGTTGCCATTGAACAGCATTTTGAGGTTTGAGTATCCAGTGATTTTCGTCGGGGAAAATTACCATCTCGGCAGGGATGCCACGCATTTTAGCAGCATTGAAAGCTTGCATGCCTTGTGAGGCGAGGATGCGGAAGTCGTATTCGCCGTGCGAAATCATGATGGGAGTGTCCCATTTGTCGACGAAGCGGTGGGGAGAGTTGGCATAGGTGCGTTGAGCTGCGGCATTTTGTTTGTCCCAATATGCGCCACCCATATCCCAGTTAGCGAACCACATCTCTTCGGTTTCGAGATATTGAGCCTCGGTGTTGAAGATGCCGGCATGTGCAAAGAATGCGGCAAAACGGTGGTCGTGGTTACCGGCGAGCCAGTAGGTTGAGAAGCCGCCGTAGCTTGCACCGGTGCAACCGATGTGAGCGGCATCAACAGCGGGTTCGTTTGCTTTCACGTAGTCAACGGCAGTGAGATAATCTTTCATGTTTTGACCGGGATAATCTTTAGAGATTTGCTCTTCCCACTCGGTGCCGAAGCCGGGCACGCCGCGACGGTTGGGCGCAATCATGATGTAGCCGTGCGAGGCCATGAGAGCCAAATCCCAACGATAGCTCCAGAATTGGCTAACCGAGCTTTGCGGGCCGCCTTGGCAATAAAGCAATGCGGGATATTTTTTTGTGTTGTCGAATTTGGGAGGATAGATGACCCAAGTGAGCATCTCTTTGCCATCGGTGGTTGGCACCATGCGGGGCTCAACGGTGGGCATAGTGAGCTGAGCAAAGATATCGTCGTTCACACCGGTGAGGCGGGTAACAGTGTTCTTTTTGCCTTTGGTGTTGATGTTGTATATCTCGTTGGGGCGCACCATAGAGTGCTGCATGGTGATAACATTATTGTTGTCGACAACAGCGAGCGAGGTATAGTCGCATTGACCGTCGGCAAGTGTAGTCACCTTTTTGGTTTTGAGGTCGATGCTAAACACGGGAGCGCCTCCGTGATAGTATGCAATAAATACGATTGATTTGCCGTCGGGACGCCAAGCAAATTCTTCGATAGTGTAGTCCCAATCGGTAGAGAGGTCGGTTTTGGCACCTGTAGCGGTGTCGGCAATGAAGAGGCGGCATTTGTCGGCCTCGTATCCGTCGCGCTCCATAGAGAGCCAAGCCACATATTTGCCGTCGGGAGAGTAAGCGGGGAGAGTGTCGTAGCCCATCATGCCCTCGGTGAGGTTGGTTGTAGTGCCGGCTTCGAGGTTGTAAACATAAAGGTCGCTGTTTGTTGACTCGGCATATTCTTTACCGGTTTTTTTGCGCGACACGTAGATGAGATTTTTTGAGTCGGGCGACCAAGAGAAAGACTCGGCACCGCCGAAGGGCTTCATAGGAGCTTCGTATGGCTCACCTTCCATAATATCTTTGAGGTCGGTGACTTTGCTGCCGTCGAAAGAGCCAACAAAGGGATGAGGCACTTCGGTTACCCATTCGTCCCAGTGTTTATACATCAAGTCGTCGATAACGCGGCCGGTTGCTTGAGGCAGGTCGGGATAGATATCTTTTGCTTCTTTCACAGACTTAACGCTGCAAATGAGCATAACTTTGCTTTGGTCGGGCGAGAAAAGGAAGCCGCTGATACCATCGGCCACTTCGCTCACGCATTTGCGGTTGCCGCCGTCGGCATCCATCACCCAAAGCTGAGCTTTGCCGTTAGCGTCTGGATAGATGAAAGCGATGCGAGCGCCGCCGTCAATCCACACAGCCGAGCTTTCGCTTTTAGGAGTGCGAGTGATGCGCACGGCGTTTTTGCCGTCGATGTCGCAAACATACAAGTCGTTGTTCGAGCGGTTTTGCTCTACGCTTTCATACGAAACGCCATAGAGCAACTTTTTTTTGTCGGGAGAGACTGCGGGGCCTCCCACATGACCTAACGCCATCAAAGCGTCAACGTCAAAAATACCGTTTGAGCTTTTGAAATCGGTACGTTCAATGATTGGCGCATCTTCTGCGGCATTTACCGCCGGAGCAGAAGCTGCCAACACAAGTGCTGCTGCGCCCATTGCAAATGATTTGGTTACGTTCATAATATGTTTTGTGGTAATTGTTTTGTCGGATATGGCAAAAGTAACAATTTTTTTTGAAATATCGAAACATAATATCTCACAATATAGTATTGCGATTATTAAATTATTTTGTAATTTTGTGCATCCCTTCTCAATATTTGATATACCGCAGAAATAATTTATCAATCTTTTTCATTATATCATGACACTAAAGTATATATCTACGCTCGCATTGGCTTGTGTTTCTTTGCTTTGCAGTGCAAAAATCACATTGCCCGTGCCCGAACGTCCGGCAGGACAAACCGACATGATTGAGTTTGCCGCAGCGCCCATTAAAACTGTGCGCGTTGGCTTCATCGGCCTTGGCATGCGTGGCCCCGACGCTGTTGACCGTTTTGTTCACATCCCCGGCACCAAAGTTGTTGCTCTGTGCGACGTTGAGCAGAAAAACGTTGACAAGACTCAGAAATTCCTCACAAATGCAGGTCTACCCAAAGCAGAGTCGTATGCGGGCGACACCGCCGTATGGCGCAAGCTCGTTGACCGCGACGACATCGACCTCATCTACATTGCCACCGACTGGGTGCACCACTACCCCATTGCAAAATATGCTATGGAGCACGGCAAACATGTGGCAATCGAAGTGCCCGCAGCCCTCAACCTTGAGGAGATTTGGGATCTCATAAACACATCAGAGCGCACTCGCCGTCACTGCATGATGCTCGAAAACTGTGTGTACGACTTCTTTGAATTGAATACTCTCTACATGGCACAACAAGGCTTGTTTGGCGAGGTGCTTCACACTGAAGGTTCATACATCCACAACTTGAAAGAATTTTGGCCCTACTACTGGGAAAAATGGCGCAGCGAATACAACAATAAATATCGCGGCGACGTTTACCCCACCCACGGCGTAGGCCCGGCTTGCCAATTGCTCAACATTCACCGCGGTGACCGCATGACCACTCTTGTGGCTATGGACACCGACCCCTTCAACGGCTCTCGCGACTATGAAGAAGCTACCGGCAAAAGCGGTGCTAACTATCAAAACGGTGACCACACCATGACAATGATTCGCACTGCAAAGGGTAAAACCATCCACATTCAGCACGATGTTGTTAACCCCCGTCCCTACAGCCGCATGTACCAACTCACCGGCACAAAGGGTTTTGCTAACAAATATCCCAAAGAGGGTTATGCCTTCGAGCCTGAGCAAATCGCTACCGAAGACGTTCCCGACCACCAAAACCTCACCGCTCACGGATTCATCTCTGACGAGCAACGTGCTGCTCTTGAGAAGAAATACACTCACCCCATCATCCGCGAAGTCGGCGAATTGGCTAAAGAAGTAGGCGGCCACGGCGGCATGGACTACATCATGGACTATCGCCTTGTTTACTGCCTCCACAACGGTCTGCCCCTCGACATGGACGTGTATGACCTCGCTGAATGGTGCTGCTTGGCTCCTCTCTCGGCTATCTCACTCGCCAACGACAGTGAGCCTGTTGAAGTGCCCGACTTCACCCGTGGCGGCTGGCAAAAGGTTAACGGCTATCACCACGCCTACAAAAAATAACGGTATCGCGCACTCGCGACGTAAAGTTGTTTAAAATAAATATGTGAAAAAGGCGGCGGAGCTCCTTGCTCCCCCG
>CAZYNO010000088.1:0-7537 GCA_964648845.1 uncultured Bacteroides sp. | reverse complement strand
CAGCCGGAAAATGCTCCTTCCCAGATTTTAGTTACCGTGTTGGGGATGGTTATCGAGGTCAGAGCTGTGCAACCGTCGAAGGAGTGAAATCCTATTGAAGTGACTGAGTCGCCCAAAGATACAGTTGTCAGAGCGGAGCAATTTTGGAAACTACTTGTCCCGGTTGAAGTGACTGCGTTGCCAATGGATACAGATGTCAAGCCGGTGCAGTTCTGGAATGCTTGCTCACCTATTGCAATGACTGAGTTGGGGATAGATACCGAGGTTAACTCCGGAGAGTTCACAAAGGAGATAAAACCAATTTTGGTGACAGCATACGCTTTTCCATTACTATCGTAAGCTGTATCGGGAATAACAAGATCTCCACTCACCTTGCTACCGGGAACAAATTCAGATTGAAAGTCACCTTGCTTTGTTTCGCAAGTACTATCTGTAAGTGTTGTGTATTTTATACCGTCATAGGTAAAGTCTTTTGCGTGCGAATGAACCACGCAGGAAATGGCGAACACGAGTAGTAAAAACACTCCTCGAAGTGTCGTCAGTTTAGGCGAAGATTTTTGCATAAAAAATGTGATAATTAAAAGTATTCGATCAAAATTCAGCGGCAAAACTGGTTTGCCACACCCACCACTCCGATATCCACACTGTGGCTCTGCTTGGACAAGTGCGGCAAATTTACAAAAATTCTTCTACGTGGCAAAATAATTGAAACGTTTGACACTCCAAACTACTCCATCACCTGATTATAGTAAAGTAGTAAAGTAGGATGATAGTATTTAAGTGGTGATTAGAGGATGGTGAGGAGGTAGCGGTGTCGGCGGTCGGCGGGGACGAGGTCGATGGTGCCGCGCATGAGGCGATGTGAAGCGATTTCGCAGTCGGCGGGCAGACCGGAGGCGGCAGGCGTGCAGGCGGTGCGCGGCACAATGGTGTATCGGGCGACTGCGCCGGGGGCAATGTATCGCGAGGCAAGGGCGTGCGCCACGTGTCCCATAGTGGTGCGCAAATTTAGTTCGGCAACGGCAAGGATGCCGTCGCTCACCATCATATCCACGCCCAAATATCCGGTATAGGCATTGCCAACAATCGCGGTGAGCTGCGACTCTATCTCGCGACAGACGGCATGCAGCAATTCGACGTCGACGTGCGCGGCAATTTTCGCCTCAAGTATTTCGTCGTCGGCAACAATGCTGCCCGAATAGGCGCAATGGCTATCGACTTCGAACAGCGAATATCCCACAAACGAAGCTTTGCCGCCGCGCATCTCGTAGAGGAAAGCGAAATTTTGCGGGCTGTCGTAGTGGGGCTCGAGCATCACCGAGCCTTGTCGGCGCACGGTGCCCATGGCTCGGCGCACAATTTCGTCGTCGCTGAGATTGAAAGTATCAACCACGCCACGGCCGCTGCTCGACCATGGCAACTTGATCATGGCACGGCCGTGAGTATGCACAAACGCCAAAATATCGTCGGCATTATCAGCTTCGACAGCGGCGACACCCACAGCCGAGCCAAACTCAGCGACGAGTGCTGCGGCAATGCGTGCTGACGTGCGGCGATGGCTGAGCATGCGCATGTGCTCTATCTGCTCGACCAATGGCAGCGCACTCTCGTCAAAGCCCAAATCGACAAAAGCACGACGCACAGGCAGCGACCAGCCCCAGGGCTGCGGCTCAAGGTTGGCTATGTTGCCGTCAAAAATATCGACATTTATGCAAAAAGCCTCGACAACAGCGGCATACCACTCGGCATTTATGCCTTGTGTGACAATGCGGTCGCCGTCGTTGCCAAACCACAGAGCCAGCGGCTCGCCCGACACGCGCAAGTCGACGGCGGCACGCGGTGCCGTGTAGTTGACATCGTTGAGAGCCAACGCTAAATCATTCTCCGGATAAAATAAGTGCAGACGAGCCATAATGTTTATAAATGTGTTGATAAATTTCGCCACAAAGTTAATAGATTTAACCCTAACATCTGCGTATTCTCACAATAAATATTTAACTTTGCGAGCATGAACAATGACGTAATAAAACTTTTGCCCGACTCGGTTGCAAACCAGATTGCAGCCGGCGAAGTGATACAACGACCGGCATCAGTTATAAAAGAGCTGGTGGAGAATGCCGTTGATGCGGGCGCTACTGCCGTGCAGATAATCCTTAAAGATGCCGGTAAAACTTTGATACAGGTGGTTGACAACGGCTGCGGCATGTCGGCCACCGATGCGCGCATGGCGTTTGAGCGTCATGCCACATCAAAAATACGCAAAGCCGACGACTTGTTCACACTGCACACCATGGGGTTTCGTGGTGAGGCACTGCCGTCAATAGCCGCCGTCAGCGAGATTGACATGCGCACCATGCGTCCTGACGACACCATGGGCACGCGCATCATCATCAAAGCCAGCGAAGTGGAGTCGCAGCAGCCCGAGGCCTGCGTTGCCGGCACAAACATAATGGTGAAGCATCTGTTCTACAACTTTGTGGCACGCCGACGCTTCCTCAAAAAAGACAGCGTGGAGTTGAGCCACATAATGCATGAGTTTGAGCGCTTGGCATTAGTAAATACTAATGTTGAATTTTCGCTCACCCACAACGGCTCGCTTGTGCATCAGCTGCTGAAAGCTCCGCTGAAACAGCGCATCGGCGCCTTGTTTGGCAAAACCGTAGAGCGCGGACTCATCCCGATAGACACCGAGACCACGCTGGTAAAAATCGCCGGATTTATAGGCTTGCCGCAAAATGCGCGACACCGCAATGCTCTGCAATACTTTTTTGTGAATGGCCGCAATATGCGCCATCCGTACTTTCACAAAGCAGTGCTCAATTGCTATAAAGACCTTATCTCGAGCGATGCTCAGCCCAACTATTTCATCAATCTCAGCGTGGACCCCGACCGCATTGACGTGAACATCCACCCGCAAAAGCACGAAATAAAGTTTGAAGACGAGCAGCTCATCTGGCAAGTGCTCTCGGCGGCAATCAAAGAGTCGCTGGGCAAATTTAACGTAGGCCCGTCAATCGACTTTGACGCCGTCGACGTGCCCGACATCCCGCCAATGATACAGACACCCGGCAGCGAGGTAAACGCCCTTGCCGACGAGATTGACCTTGACTATAATCCCTTTGCCGTAGAGACTCCACAACCCGCACCCAAGGTTGAGGTAGCTTCGCACCTCAACAGCGAGCCCAAAGCCACGACCGACGCATCGTGGCGCCGCGAACGCACATCGGCACTCAACAAAAACTGGGATAAGCTCTACGAGGCATATAATGTTGAGCGCCAAAGCGCACTCAACTCCATACCGCAGTCCGCCAACACCGAGGCCGTATTGCCCACGCTTGCCGAAGAGTCGCAGGAAGTGCAATCAATGTTTCAGCTCAAGAATCGTTGGATTGTCACCACGTCAAAGTCGGGCTTAATGTTTATAGACCAACACCGAGCCCATGCCCGCGTGCTCTACGAGCGTTTCCTGCCCACCATCAAAGGCGGACACATGGCGAGCCAGCACTTGATATTCGGCGAAACTATCGAAGTTGACGCCGCACAGCATGCCATCATTGAGCATGCGCAAGAGTTGCTGCAGTCGCTGGGATATGAACTGTCATTTTTAGGCGACCTGACATGGGCCATAAACGGTGTGCCCGCCGAGCTTGGCAACGTGAACCCCACGCAAGCACTGCTGTCAGTGCTGTCGGATGTTGCCGAGACAGGCAACGACCCCACCGACGAGCAGCGCAGCCGCATAGCGCTGTCTATGGCAAAGACAGCGGCAATACGCACCAACCAAGCACTGTCGACCGACGAGGTGCAGCGCCTTGTCAGCGACCTCTTCAAGCTGCAAACTCCCAACTACACCCCCGACGGATATGCCATAGTGCACATACTTTCTGCCGACCAAATAGCCTCATTCTTCTCAAAATAGCGTCAACAAAAACGCTGTGCCGAGATTTAACATGCTATTGACGCAGAGAGATTTTGTGTTTTATGATTTTATGCGTAACTTCGCAGTGTTAATACACATATATCAACTCTACCATAATGAAAAAATTACTGTTATGCGCCGGTGCTTTGACCGCAGCCACAGTGCTATATAACTTCGCTGCCGCCCGCAGCACAAAGACCGACATTGCACGCAATATCACCATCTTCACCGAGGTCTACAAAGAACTGCAAACAAGCTACGTCGACACCCTTGATGCCACAAAAACCATGCGCACAGCCATCGACGCACTGCTTGGCCAAACCGACCCTTACACAGAATATTATTCAGCCGCAGAGCAGGACAAAGTGTCGTCTGTAGCATCGGGCGAATACCAAGGCATAGGCTCATACATCATGAAGCGCGACACATCGGTAGTGCTCAGCGAGCCGCAATGGGGCTCTCCGGCGCGCAAAGCCGGTGTGCATCACGGCGACATACTCCTTGCCATCAACGGCGAGCGTCTTGACCGCACATTCACCACCGAGCAAGCAAGCTCGCGTCTGAAAGGTCAGCCCGGCACCGAGGTGACAATCACCGTGCGCCGTCCGTGGACCGTGAGCGGCGACTCAATACTCAACTTCACCATCACCCGCGGCACCATCACCATCGAGCCCATACCCTACTATGGCTACTTAGGCGACGGCGTGGGCTACATAGCAATATCTACATTCAACGAAAAAACAGCCTCACAATTCCGCAACGCGCTCAACGAGTTGCGCCGCAATGCCGAATTTAAGAGCCTCATCATAGACCTTCGCGAAAACGGCGGCGGCCTGCTTGAAAGCGCCGTGCAAGTGGCATCAAACTTTGTGCCCAAAGGCACAGCTATTGTTAGCGGACGCTATCGCGACCAAAAGCAAGAGAAGGTGTACAAAACCACACAAAGCCCCATCGACACCAAGCTGCCCATAGCCGTGCTTGTGAACGACGGCACAGCCTCGGCATCAGAGATACTCAGCGGCTCGCTGCAAGACCTTGACCGCGCAGTGATTGTGGGCGAGCGCACATACGGCAAAGGTTTGATACAGTCAATCCGCCCGATACCCTACGACGGCTTCATGAAAGTGACCACCGGACGCTACTACATACCCAGCGGACGCCTCATCCAAGCCATTGACTACAGCCACCGCAACGCCGACGGCACCGTGGCTCGCATACCCGACTCGCTGACTAACGAATATAAAACCCGTGCCGGACGCATAGTGCGCGACGGCGGCGGCATCACTCCCGACATAAAAATTGAGTCGCCCGAGGGAAATCGTTTGCTCTACAACATAGTCAACGACTTTTGGGCATACGACTTTGCCAACAAAGTTGCCAACCGCACAACAACCGTTCCCGACGTTAACACCTGGGCTGTTGACGACTCGCTGTTCAACGAATTTAAGGCATTTATCGACCCCAATAAATTCAAATACGACCGCGCCACCGAAACAGGCATGAAATATCTGCGCGAAGCTGCCGAGCGCGAAGGCTACATGAACGACGAGGTAAAGGCACAAATAAACGTGCTCGACAGCCTTATGCACCACGACCTCAACCGCGACCTCGACTATAACCGCAAAGAAATTGTTGAACTGCTCGACAGCGAGATATCTCAACGTTGGTTCAGCAACGCCGACCTTGTGAAACGTCAAGTCACCGCCGACGACGAATATATCCGCGAGGCAAAACTTGTGCTCGCCGACTCTCGTCGCTATGGCGTGATTTTATCAGCAACTAAATGAACAAGTCATTAACAAAAATATTTCTGACTGATGAGCGCAGCAAGTGCATAGATGCCATGCTGCGCTCGCAGCACAGTTATGCCGGAGGCCTTGCCGGCTCGGCAGCAGCAATGATGCTTGCCGCCATGCGTCAGCGCAAGGTGCCGGCAGTCATCATCGCCGACGATGCCGACGATGCCGGATACCTTTATCACGATTTGTCGCGACTTTGCGGCGAAGATGCAATAGCAATACTGCCGTCGGGCTACCGTCGCGCCATAAAATACGGTCAAATCGACGAGCCCAACCGCATTTTGCGCACCGAGGCTTTGGGACGCTTGGGCGCCGCAAATTGTAAGCTGAAATACGTGATTACCTCGCCCGAGGCTCTCGCCGAATGTGTGGCTTCGCGCGACAATCTCAACGAGCACACACTACACCTTGCCGTAAACACAAAGGTTGACCTCACAGAGACACAAAAATGGCTGCGCACAAACGGCTTTGCCGAGGTTGACTACGTCTACGAGCCGGGGCAATTTGCAGTGCGCGGCTCAATTCTCGACATCTTCGGCTACTCATACGAGATGCCTATGCGTGTTGACTTTTTCGGCGACGATATCGACTCAATACGCACGTTCAACGTAGAGACACAGCTGTCGGAAGAGCGTCTCGACCATATAGCCATAGCCGCCGACGCCGTGCGCAACACCAAAGGCGAGTCGCTGCTGCGCTTCATCGACAAATCAACGCTGATAATTGTGCGTGCCGACGCCTCTCCGGTAGAGCGCATACGCGCCATAGCTGCCGAAGGGTTCTCGCAATCGGCAACAATAGCCAACGAGGGCGACGCTCACGCCATAGACCAGATTGTTGATGCCGAAGAGTTTGCCGCCGACTACGAGGGTTTTCGCAAACTCACCATCAGCGCCGCACCCGTGCCTCCGGGCACAAAATACGGCACCGATTTCAACTGCTCGCCGCAAGGCATATATCACAAGAATTTTGAGCTCATCAGCGGGTCATTCAAAAAATTTCTCGCCGACGGCTACAAGCTATACATACTCAGCGACTCGGAGAAGCAGATTGACCGTCTGCGCTCAATCTTTGCCGACCGCGGCGACGACATCACTTTCGAACCGATAATAGGCACGCTGCACCAGGGATTTGTTGACCACGACACAAAGACGTGTGTATTCACCGACCACCAAATCTTCGACCGCTTCCACAAATACACTCTCAAGAGCGACCGCGCCCGCTCGGGCAAACTTGCTCTGTCGCTCAAAGAGCTCAGTTCAATCGAGGTTGGCGACTACATTGTGCACATCGACCACGGCGTAGGCCGCTTTGCAGGATTGTTGCGCACAAAAGTGGGCAACCACATGCAAGAAATGATTAAGCTTGTGTATCAAAACGACGACATTGTTTTTGTGTCGATACACGCATTGCACAAGCTCGCCAAATATCGCGGCAAAGACGGTGTGCCGCCAAAAATCAACAAGCTCGGCACCGGCGCATGGAATAAGCTCAAAGAGCGCACAAAAAGCAAGCTCAAAGACATTGCCCGCGACCTCATACGCCTCTATGCCGCACGCAAAGAGGAGAAAGGTTATGCTTTTTCGCCCGACTCATATTTGCAACACGAGCTCGAGGCCTCGTTTATCTACGAAGATACACCCGACCAACTCACAGCCACTCAAGCCGTTAAAGCCGACATGGAGTCGGACAAGCCAATGGACCGTCTTGTGTGCGGCGACGTGGGCTTTGGCAAGACCGAAGTTGCAATACGTGCAGCATTCAAAGCCGCAACCGACAGCAAACAAGTTGCCGTATTGGTGCCCACAACGGTGCTCGC
>CAZYNO010000087.1:0-7669 GCA_964648845.1 uncultured Bacteroides sp. | reverse complement strand
ACCAGGCGTCCGTGCTCATATATCAGCGATATGCCTGTGCCGTCAAACTTCATCTCGCCAACCATCACCGGCTTTTCGCCGGCAATCTCCACGCGGCTCACCCATGCGTCAACCTCCTCGATAGAGTAGGTGTTGCCGAGCGACAACATCGGATAGATGTGTGCAGTCTGCTCAAACCCCGTGGTGATGTCGCTACCCACACGTTGTGTGGGCGACAGCGGGTCGGCATATTCGGGATGCTCGCGCTCGAGTGCTTCAAGCTGATGCATCAGTTGGTCGAAGTCGTAATCTGAAATTTGAGGATTGTTTAAAACGTAATAGTTATAATTGTGTTGATTGAGCTGTGTGCGCAGCAAATCAATTTGCTCTTTGATATCCATATTTGTGAGTGTGAAATGATAGCAAAGGTACATAAAAAAAACGATTTTTTTTACGTACCTTTGCAGAAAACTACTATCTATGATATTTTATCGCATTTACCAAATTTTCATCATGCTGCCGCTGATGTTGGTAGTCACATTTCTTGCTTCGTTGGCCTGCTCGGTAGGCTGCATTTGTGGAGGCTCTCGCTTCTGGGGGTATTATCCCGCCATGATTTGGGGCCGTTGCATGGCTTGGCTTTCTCTTGTGCGCGTGCAAGTGCGCGGCCGCGAGAATGTTGCCAAAGGCCAATCGTACGTCTTTGTCGCCAATCACCAGGGCGCTTACGACATATTCTCGATTTACGGCTGGCTTGGCCACAACTTCAAATGGATGATGAAGAAAAGTTTGGAACGCATTCCCATGGTTGGCTTCGCTTGCAAAAAAGCGGGACATATCTTCGTTGACAAATCTTCGCCTCGAGCCATACACGAGACTATGCAAAAGGCTGAACGTCAGCTTGCCGGTGGCATGAGTGTGGTGGTGTTCCCCGAAGGTTCGCGCACACGCAACGGTAAAATATCACGCTTCAAGCGCGGCGCATTCATGCTTGCAGAAGAATTCAGTCTGCCGGTAGTGCCTATTACTATCGACGGCGCATACGACGTGATGCCTATCACGGCAAAAGTGCCGCGCCCCGGCAAAATTATTGTCACTATCCACAAACCTATCACAGCTCCGCAAGGTGGCTACGACATTGCTGCACTCATGCAAGAGTCGCAAAGTGTCATCGCTTCTGCACTCCCCGAACGCAGCAAATAGCTAAAGCGTAAACGTGCCGGTGAGGCGTATGTCGGCCGACGACGAGCCCACTCGCACTGTGAACGTGCCCGGCTCTACAACTTGTTTAAGATTTATATCGTATATGGCGAGATCGTCTTTCGTGAGGTTAAATGTCACGATTTGCGACTCGCCTTTTTTCAGCGATATGCGCTTAAAGGCTTTTAGCAGCATGGGCGGCAAAGCAACCGAAGCCACGTTGTCGGTGACGTAGAGCTGCACCACTTCATCGCCGTCGCGCTCTCCGGTGTTGGTGACTGTGCACTCCACACGCTGAAGCACATCACCGCTGCCCGCGCTCACGCTGAGATTGTCGTAGCTGAACGAGGTGTACGACAAGCCGTAGCCAAAGGGATAGAGCGGAGTGCTCGGCTCTTCAATGTATGAGTGATTTGAGCTTTGCGAGTAGTAGACAGGGATTTGTCCAACCGACCGCGGTATTGATATCGGCAATCGTCCCGCCGGATTTACATCGCCAAAGAGTACGTCGGCAATAGCTGCGCCGCCTTGTTCGCCGGGATACCACGCGGTGAGTAGCGCGTCGGCTTTTTCGGCGGCAAGGTTCATGTCAAGCGGTCGCCCCTGTATGTAGACCACGATGAGAGGTTTGCCTGTCGCTGCCACGGCGTTGAGCAGCTTCTCTTGGTCGCCGAGCAACCGGAGTGTGCTGCGGTCGTAGCCTTCGCCACAATCCATGTCGGACACGGCTTTCTCATCTGCCACGGCAGCTCCGGTGTCAATATATTTTGTCTTGAAGTCGCGAGCACTTGAGCCGCCGAGCACCAACACAACAGCATCGGCCATTCTTGCGGCATTCACGGCGCAAGTGATGTTTGTCTTGGTGGTGTCGCGAATGGCACAACCTTTTGAATATACCACTGCTGTATGCTGCGATACGGCATCAATAATGCCGCGCTCAACGGTGATAATGCGCGATGAGTCTTGCGGAGCGGTGTAGTCGCCGAGCTGATTGTACATCGTAGCGGCATTCGGACCAATCACCGCAATGACGCGAATATCTTTTTTTAGCGGCAGTATGCCGTTGTTTTTGAGCAATACCGTGCCTTGCGCTGCAACTTCGCGAGCAAGAGCCACATGCTCATCGCTGTGCACAATGCTTTTTGCTGCCTTTGCGTCAACGTAGGGGTTCTCGAAAAGCCCCATATTGAACTTTAAACGCAGCACATTGGCAACGGCGCTGTTGAGCTCTGCCTCGCTCACAAGGCCGTCGGCAATAGCTTGTTTCAGGTTGTTGGTGTAGGCATTCGCACCGAGGTCTAAATCTACGCCCGCACGCAATGCCTGTGCTGCCGACTCCTTCAAATCGGCTGCTACGCGCATATCTGCTATGCCGTCAATGCTGAATAGGTCGGAATATACCGCGCCCTTGAAGCCCCATTCGCCGCGCAACACGTCGCTGAGCAAATGTCGGTTTGCGGTGCAAGGCACGCCGTCGATAGCGTTATACGAGGTCATAATGGTTGCCGCTCCTGCCTCAACACATTTTTTGAAGGCCGGCATGTATTCTGAGAAGAGTTGGCGCATGCCGGTTGTGGCTCGAGCACCGTTGTGTCCGCCTTCGGGCATACCGTAGGCAGTGAAATGTTTAAGCGTAGAATATACGTGCTTGCCGTCTTTAGCGTCGGTGCCTTGCAGTCCGCGCACAAAAGCCGCGCCAAGAGTGGCGGTGAGCACCGGGTCTTCGCCGTAGGTCTCTTCTACGCGCGACCAACGCGGGTCGCGAGCTATGTCGAGCACCGGGCCATAGCCCACGTTGGCTCCTTGCGCACGTGTCTCCAGCGCTATAGCTTCGCCCATGCGATATATCAACTTGTCGTTCCACGTGCTTGCCTGCGAGAGCGATGTGGGGAATACAGTGGCATCAATTGCCATGTGTCCGTGCGGACATTCTTCGGCAAACAGCACGGGTATGCCCAAGCGTGTTTGGGTGACAGCATATTTTTGCAGCGAGTTGATAGCTTGCGCACCTTCTTCGGCATTGAGACCGTTTTCAAGTGTCTTTTGTGTCCATGGGTCGGCGCGCAAAACGGCCCAAAACGAGCCAATGGGCGCATTTTGCATCATGGCTTTATATTTCTCTGACGGGACTACACCTTTTTTTGTCTTGATGTACATTTTCCAACCCATGGGGCACGACACTTGGCCGATTTTCTCGTCGATAGTCATGCGTTGCAGCAGGTCGGCAATCCTATCTTCAACCGGCGCATCAGCTTGCTTGTAGAGTGGGGTGGCAGCGTAGGCATTGATGCCTAAGCTCAACACGGTTGCCGCACAAATATGCCGAATTTTCATAGACTTTTAGTTTTATGAAGTAGCGGTTGTTTCTTCAGCGTAGATTTGCGAGTGAGGTATAGTCCTAAAGCTGTGAACACTATGCTCACGCAAATAATTATGGCGTTGTCTTGGCAAGCGCTCATTTCCTGAATACTGCCTTCGCTTGCCCATTCACCCACAACGTAGATACTGTTGTTGAGCGCGTGCAAAAGTATTGGCAGCCATAGTGAGCCGCTCCAGCACAACATATAGCCGAAGAATGCCCCAAGTAGCAAGCGTGGGAAAAATCCGAAAAACTGCATGTGCATTGCCGAAAATATAAATGCTACCGTCCAGATGGCAAGGTGTCGATTTACGTTGGCTGTGGTGAGCAGCCGAGTGAAGGCGCCGCGAAAGAACAGCTCTTCGCTAAATCCGGCAAGCACGCCAACTATCAGCACGCTTATCACCATAGAGCCTATACTGTCGCCGCTGAGCATCAAGTTCACATCTTTTTGTGCCGCGATTTCGGCTTTTCGCATTGCCGTTTCGAGGGCAGACAGCGACTCTGGAAAGGTGATGCTGTCGTTGAGCGCTATCAGCGCATCCATTGCCGGTATCGACGCTATCATTGTGAAGATGGCAAGCATTGTTGTGTTGAGTTTCGGCTTGCGGTCTATGGCAAGAAATGTTGCCGGAAGTCGTGTCACAAGCAGCGCCGTGACTATTGCCGGGAGTATAAACAGCAGCAAATCTTGCAGCACTGCGGCAATGCGCAGCATGGGCACTGACTGATCGCCGGTTTTATATCTTATGAAGCCTACGATGGCAGAGGCTATGACTAAGCAAAACAATGTGACGCAAAAAAACAACATTAGTCGTTTGCCAAATGATAGTGAAAGTTTCATGTTTGTATGGGTTGATTTATTGTCTACTAAATTTTGGGTGTTTTGAGATAGTAATCGCTTGTTAGACGCAGATAATCTTCTGTCCAACTGTGTGTTGCCGTGCGCAGTGTCAGCGTAGACTTCTCCACATGTCCGTCAATGCGGCAAAATTGCCACAGAATGCGTGTGGGCTCGTCGCCGTGTCGCATCACCACCTCGGTATATCTACGCAACTTCAGATGTGCCATCTCTGCACGATACAGCGTAATGTCGGCGTCGGTGCACGGCGTGATCATTGCCAACATGCCGTCGGCAGCAAGGTGTTTGGCAGCGTAGTCGATAAGCGCCTTTGGCGACAAGCCTGCCTCGTGGCGAGCTTGAGCACGTAAGGCTGACGGCGAGCGCAAAGCTTCGGTAAAGAATGGCGGATTGCTCACAATCAAATCTATCGGCTGTCCGGGCTCGTAGCTTGCAAAGTCGCCGCACACCGCTGCTATACGGTCGCTCCATGGCGAGGCTGCAATGTTGGCTTGACAGTCGGCATAAGCTCCGGCATCAAGCTCAATGGCAACAAACTTGGCGGCAGCATTGCGTTGAGCAAGCATCAGTGCCACAAGGCCGCATCCGGCGCCGATATCCAGCACCGTGCGGGCTCGCGACACGTCAGTCCACGCGCCGAGCAACACCCCGTCAGTGCCGATTTTCATCGCGCAATTCACGTCTGTTGCCGAAAACTGTTTGAAATCGAAACTCATGCCACAAAGTTACAAAAAAACACAGATATAAGCGATAGTTCATACAGTATGTATAAATTTACTTAATGTTCAATCGGTGTTTTTGTGGCATTTCGATCGGTGTTTTTGTGGCAAAAACAAAAGGCAGGGCGGTGAAGCTCTGCCTTTCGGTTGATGTTGTGTGTGATGATTTTATTCGCGGTTGAGTAGCCAGCGCTCGGCTTCGAGCGCAGCGCGACATCCGGCTCCGGCAGCAGCTATGGCTTGCTGGAATTGCGGGTCGGCAACGTCGCCGGCGGCGAATACACCGTCAACGTTTGTGGCTTGTGAGTATGGCTTGGTTTTGATAAATCCGCCCTCATCGAGCTCAATATATTTTTCAAACACTTTGCTGTTGGGCTGATGGCCGATGGCGAGGAAGAAACCGTCAATAGCAATGTCAAAACGACGTTCTTTCTCGGTGCCTACAAATTCTACGAGATGAGCACCCTCAAGATATTCGTCGCCGAAAAGGTCAACGGTATTTGTGTTGAAGAGCACCTCGATTTTGGGATTGTTGAGCACACGCTCTTGCATCACCTTCGATGCTCTCAGATAGTCTTTGCGCACGATGAGAAATACCTTCTCGGCGATGCCTGCAAGATACATAGCTTCTTCGCATGCAGTGTCGCCGCCGCCAACAACAGCCACGCGGCGCTTGCGATAGAAGAAACCGTCGCACACGGCGCATGCCGATACGCCCATGCCTTTAAAGCGGTTTTCGCCCTCAAGGCCAAGATAGCGGGCTGCAGCTCCGGTTGCAATAATCACCGAGTCGGCCTCTACTACGTCTTTGCCATTGATGGTTGCGGTGAACGGACGCACGCTGAAGTCAACGTCGGTAACAATGCCTGAGCGGATGTCGGCATCAAAGCGCTGAGCTTGGCGTCGCAAGTCGCTCATAAGCTGATTGCCGTCAACACCGTCGGGGTATCCCGGAAAGTTCTCAACTTCGCTGGTTGTGGTGAGCTGACCACCGAGTTGCGGGCCTTCAAAGAGTATGGGTTGCAGATTGGCACGCGAAGCATAGATTGCTGCGGTATATCCTGCAGGGCCTGAACCGATAATCAGGCATTTGGTCTTCATCTCCATAGTTTGGTTATGTGTGGTTTTATTTTTGTCAAATTATTTTTATCGCAAGTCAACAACTTCGACTTTGCTGTTCATTTTTGTGTTATACTCGAAATATGATGCCGGCAGAGCCTTGCCTTTTGTAAGCGAATTAACGGTGATAGAGGTAGTGACATTGCCGCTCATTGTTGCCGTGATAGCTGTGGGGTTGTAGGTCGATGCATTGATGGTTATGGTGGCTGATTTCACCGTTGCGCCTTTCGACTTTGCTGTCAGCTTTATCTTGTATTGACTTTTGCTTGAGCTCACCATTGAGCAGTTGTAGAGTTTCTTGTAGCTCGAGATGAGTTTGAACGGATTCGACTCGATAAGCTCTTCAGCGGTCGGCGTAGTGATTGTAACCTCGTTTGCCGAGCGTTGCAGCACCCATTGAGTCTTGCCGTTATACCACACGGCGAGGTCGCCGGCGTTGTAGGTGAATTTGCTCTTGCACACGGTCACCGTGCCGCTCGAACTGTGCCCGCCGGAGCTGAAACTGAACGTCACTGTTGCTGATGCTGCTTTGGTCAGCGAAGCAGCCACTTTGTCGAGCACTTGCTCGGCTGTCATTGCGGCATTAGCGCAAAAGGCTACTGCCATCATTATTATACTGATAAAATATCTCATCTTCATGATAAACAAAGAAATAGGCTATTTAGTTTTGTGAGAGAATACGTTCGAGTGTGTTGCTGTCAACAAGTATGGCGCGTGGCTTGCTGCCCGACACCGGGCCAACGATGCCTGCGGCTTCCATTTGGTCCATGATTTTGCCGGCACGGTTGTAGCCGATTTGATAGCGTCGTTGCAGCGATGATGTTGATGCTGCCGACTGGCTCACGGTGAAGCGTGCTGCCTCGTCAAACAGCGGGTCGCGATCCACGCCACCGGCGGCAAATCCACCGTTGTTGTCGCCGCCTCCGGCTGCAAGAAGCGGGTCGGGAAGCAGATACGGGGTGGCGTAGCCTTGTTGTGTGCCGATATAGTCGCAAAGACGTTCAACCTCGTCGGTAGAGATAAATGCGCATTGCACGCGCTCCATAGCTCCGCCGGCGCTGTAGAGCATATCGCCGCGACCTATAAGTTGGTTGGCTCCCGGGCAGTCGAGGATGGTGCGCGAGTCTACCATCTGGTTCACGCGGAATGCTACGCGAGCCGGGCAGTTGGCCTTGATAAGACCGGTGAGCACGTTGGTCGACGGACGCTGGGTGGCGATGACCATGTGTATGCCCACGGCGCGTGCCTTTTGGGTGATGCGAGTCACGGGGCTTTCAATGTCTTTGCCGCCCATCATAATCAAGTCGGCAAACTCATCAATAACCACAACAATGTATGGCAAATATCGGTGCCCTTTCTCCGGATTGAGACGGCGTGCGGTGAAGCGTTTGTTATATTCTATAATGTCGCGAGTGCCGGCGTCTTTGAGCA
>CAZYNO010000086.1:0-7723 GCA_964648845.1 uncultured Bacteroides sp. | reverse complement strand
TAGATTTTTAAGGTTTTACGGAGATTGGGGGTCGGGACGACTACCAATCTTTTTTCATGGCCTATCCGACCCACAGCAGCGGATAGGCCATTTATCTGTCTCATAGTGTTATAGCATAATATGGTAGGCTGTCCTTTTTTCAGGGACAACTTTTGCCATTTCTGTCCTTGAAAAAAGGACACGTTGGCTATTTTTTGGCGAGGGCGCGCGAAATTGCGGCTGCGAGGTAGGGCATACCCGGCGGCAGCAGAGGTGTGATGTTGCGCAGCGCATTGTGAGCGTCGGCGCGCATGGCGTCGAGGTATATTTGGTATTGGTCGCGGGTTATCATGCCGCGAAAGTCAGTGATTTCGCCGTCGTCAATAAGTTGTGCATAGTGGTTGTAGACCGTAGAGGTTTGCACACCGCGAATGTTGGCAATTTCGTCGGCAGATTTGCCGGCGCGATGCAGCATCAATGTCTCTTTGTAGGCCGAACCTTTGGCGGCAACAGTGGGCATCTTTTGGGCTTTGCGCACAGCTCCCACAAACTGACGCCAATAGTTCACCGCTTTCACTTCGCCCACACCGTAAATCTTGGCAAAAGCCTCAAGGTCGGCGGGTTTGTGCTTCACAATTTCGAGCAGAGTGGCGTCGCTGAGCACCATGTACGGTGCAAGATTGTCTTTTTTTGCCACCTCGGCGCGCACGGCTTTGAGATTTGACAGCAGCAAATCGTCGGGATTGACAGCAACTTTAGTCTTGGCCTTAGTCTTTTTCTGATAGTGCGGCTGAAAATATTTAGCCATAATCAGTTGCTCTTCGCCGCGCACCACGCGCATGCCAAACGGTGTGACGCGCAGATGCATACTATCGTTGTAGGCAATCTCAAACACACCCAATTGCAGCATTTGTGATATGTATGAGCGCCATTCGGCAGCGCTCAAATCGCGCCCCACGCCGTAGGTTTTTATGCGGTCAAAGCCGCGTTGCAGCACCTCAGCGCGAGCGCTGCCTCGCAGTATGTCTACGAGTAAGAATGCGCCTATCTTTTGCTCGGTGCGTATCACGGCGCTAATAGCCATTTGGGCAAGTTTGGTGCCGTCGAAGCGAGCAGGAGGGTCGAAGCACACGTCGCAGTTGTGGCAGTCGGCGTGCGTCTCCTCGTTGAAGTAGCTCAGCAATATGCGGCGTCGGCACACCGAAGCTTCGGCAAACTCTTTCATGCGCTCAAGCTTCTGAATATTCACTACCGGGCGGCCCGACTCTTCGGCAAATTTGCGCAGCGTGATGACGTCGCCAAGCGAGTAAAACAATATCGCTTGTGCGGGGAGGCCGTCGCGTCCGGCACGACCTATCTCTTGATAGTAGCTCTCAATGTTTTGCGACATGTTGTTGTGCACCACCCAGCGGATGTTGCTCTTGTCGATGCCCATGCCAAAGGCTATGGTTGCGCACACCACTTGTGCCGAGCCGTCGACAAACGCCTGTTGCGCCATGTTGCGCGCATTTGCCGACATGCCTGCGTGGTAACACACAGCTTTGTAGCCGCGGCGCACAAGCTCGGCATGCATATTTTCGGCCTTCTTGCGACTCAGGCAATACACAATGCCGGAGTCCTGCGGATGCTCGTCGATGAGCTTGCAGATTGTGGTGATGCGGCGGGCAAGACCGGGGTCGGGAACTACGCTTATTGATATGTTTGGACGGTCGAACGACCCCACATATTTGAAGGGGTTGCGCAGATGCAGCTGTGTGGCAATGTCGTCGCGCGTGAGACGGTCGGCTGTTGCTGTCAGTGCCATTATAGGCACGTCGGGATATTTGTCGCGTATTGCAGCCAGCGAAGTGTACACGGGACGAAAATCGTGTCCCCATTGCGATATGCAATGCGCCTCGTCGATTGCGAACAGGCTGATATTCATGTGCTCTGACCATTGCGGCATATCTGCCATAAGGCGCTCGGGCGACACATACAGCAACTTTATGCGTCCGGCAAAAGCATGCTCCATGATTGTGCGGTTGGTGGTCTCGTCGACGTTCGAGTTGATGGCTGCCGCGGGGATGCCGTTGGCCGAGAGTGCCATCACTTGGTCGTTCATCAACGCTATGAGCGGCGACACTATTATGGCGCAGCCGTCGGCAAGCAGTGCCGGAATTTGGTAGCACATTGATTTGCCGCCGCCTGTGGGCATAATCACCACGGCATCGCGGCCCGAGGCTGCAGCTTGAATTATCTCCAGCTGCCCGGGGCGAAATGAATCATAGCCGTAAAATCTGCGCAGCAGCGCGTGTGCTTGTTCGCTGATTGTCATTGTGTTTTGTTATTTGCCGCTAAGTAGTTGCTTGTAAGCTTTTTCGTCGGTAATGATGCGCAAAGCCTCGTTGTAGACCGGGTTGAGCGGATTTACCGAACGCATGTACGAGCCGTTTTCGTAGAGGTCGCGCTCAAACAAGCCTTTGATTATGGCCTCAATCATGCGGCGCGACACGTTCAGCTGCTCTTCGTTGAGCGCTACACCTTGTTTTTCGCCGCGTGCCACAACTTGGTCGATGTATGGAGCGGCGTCAAATTGCTGCGAAAATGCATCTTCGTCGGGATATTTGGCGAGCAAAGCTTTGCGGTTATTGTCGATATATTCGCTGCAAAAGTCGGTGATCACGCTCTTGGCAACGAGGTCGCGGTAGTAGACTGAGTAGTTTGATGTGTCGACGGGCACGAAGAGGTCGGGCATTATGCCACCGCCGCCGTACACTGTGCGACGGTTTTTGAGCGTTTCGCAGCGTTGATTTTCGTCGAAGTGTATTGAGTCGGCGCTCCAAAGCTCGCCGTTGTTGTAGCGGTTGAGCATATCCAACTGATATTCTTCGCCTTGACCTTTGGCATACGGTTTTTGTATGCAGCGGCCCGAGGGGGTGTAGTAGCGCGAGGTTGTGAGGCGCATCATTGAGCCGTCGGGGAAGGGGAAGGGGCGTTGCACAAGGCCTTTGCCGAATGTGCGGCGACCCACAATCACGCCGCGGTCATGGTCCTGCATGGCGCCTGAAAAGATTTCGCTTGCCGAAGCCGAATATTGGTTCACCATCACCACCACGCGGTCAATGCCGGGATTGTATTGCTGTTCTACAACAAGATTTGTTTGGTCGTCGCGCGAGCTTTTGGTGTACACCACAAGGTCGCCTTTTTTCAGCAGACGTGATGACAAGCCGTGTGCGGCACCGAGAAATCCGCCGCCGTTGTCCTCAAGGTCGATGATGAGGTGACGCATTCCTTTGGCTTTGAGCTTTTGCACGGCGCGGTCAAACTCGTTGGGAGTGTCTTCGGCAAAGCGGCTTATGCGCAGATATCCAACTTCGGGAGCTGCCATATATACGGCATCAACGCTGTAGATGGGTATATCGTCGCGCACCACGCGAAAGTTGATTAGTTCGGGGTTGTTGCCGCGTTTTATCTTGAGATTTACCACCGTGCCTTTGGGGCCGCGCAATGCCTTGTGCACGTCGGTGATTAGCATCTTGGCGTGAGTGAATAGCGTGTCGTTGACGTAGAGAATGCGGTCGCCGGGCAGTATGCCAACCTTTTGCGACGGGCCACCGGTGACGGGTTGCACCACGCAAACCGTGTCGTGCTGTATTGAGAATTGCACGCCTATGCCGCTAAACTTTCCTTCAAGCGGTTGGTTTAGCTCTTCGGTTTCTTTGGGCGTAGAGTAGGCCGAGTGCGGGTCCAGGGTTTTGAGCATTGCGCTGATAGCCTCGGCAACAAGGCTGTCGGCGTCAACATGGTCAACGTAGTAGTTCTCGATAATAGCCTCGGCATAGCGAAGCTTTTGGTCGGGAGTGAAGCTTTTTAGTTGGGCGCCGGCACTCAAAATTGCCAGTGCGGCTATGAGAGAGAAGACAACTTTTTTCATCGTTTACATAACTATATTTAAATGAGAGGCGCGCCGCTTGCAACGGATATGTTTGCGCCTTTTGTCTGCAAATTTACAACAAAAATACAAACAATCTACGCATTGCACAAAAAATAGCAACTAAGTGCTAAAAATCAATCGATTTAAGTTAATTAAAGTAAATGCCTTTGGCTTTTTAGGTTAAAATACTAATTTTGCAGCGCGTAACAGAAATGTCACAGCACCTAACAAACGTTATACAATGAATTTAAGCAGATTTAGACAGCAAATCAAGCCTTGGATGATGCCAATCGCAATGCTTGCGGGCTTGTTATTTCATAACTTTATGGACGCCATAGCCTTTCTTGCGCCTTATCTTATTTTCATTATGCTGCTTATCACCTTTTGCAGAGTGAAATTTGATAACATGCGCATCACGGGATTGTCTTGGAGTTTGCTTGCTGTTCAAGTTGTTGGAGCTTTGATTTGCTACTTCGCTATTTTGCCGTTCAATAGTGTTTTGGCGCAGGGTGTGTTTATCTGCATCTTTTGCCCGACGGCTACAGCAGCGCCGGTTATCACCGGAATGCTTGGCGGCGATGTTGCTCGTTTGGTGACCTACTCACTGATTAGCAACACGGCAGTGGCAGTGCTCGCACCAATACTGTTTGCAATGATGTCGAGTGCCGAACTTTCGCTGTTTACAGCCACGGCAGGCATTGCGCAACGTGTTGTGCCGCTGATTATTGCTCCGCTGATTGTGGCCTTGATAATGCGCCGCGTCACACCGCGTGCACATAAGGTCTTGGCTGAGCATCAGTCGCTTTCGTTCTACATTTGGTCTCTTTCGTTGTTTATCGTTGTGGGCCGTGCTGTAAGCTTTGTGCTCAAAGAACCGGCGAGCCGCATTCCCGAGATGATTGCACTCGCGCTGTTCTCGCTGCTCGCTTGTGTGGCTCAGTTCTACGTCGGTCGCAAGATTGGACGCAAATTTGGTGACAAAGTGGCAGGAACACAGGCCCTTGGCCAAAAAAATACGGTCTTGGCGATATGGATGGCGCTCACCTATCTCAATCCCCTCTCTTCAGTTGCTCCGGCAGCTTACGTCGCGTGGCAGAACACGATAAACTCTATGCAGTTGTATTTTAAGGCAAAACGTGGTCCGATATAAACTTTTTGGGCCATTAATATGTTTTAAAGTATATATGAATTGAAGTTTAGCGTTGTGTGATGTTACCCTAAAATTACACTATTACAACACCTAACAACAAATTCACTTAAAAAACTACAATTAACAAAAATCCTACGCTATGGGCAATATTAGCATGATAGAAACATTGATGGAGTTACCCCTCTTCAGAGGAGTGACCCGCGAGCGCATGTCTGAGATTGTCGGACTTGCGAAATTCCACTTCTTGAAATATTTACCTAATAATGAATTTATCACGCCCGGCGAACAATGCACACACCTTAAGTTTATGCTCACCGGTGCGGCTCGAGTAACTATTTCAGACCCCGAAGGCCGCTTCAAAGTGTCTCAAACTTTACACGCTCCCGAAGTTATTCTTCCCGATTTCCTTTTCGGTAAGGCTATACAATATCCGTGCTCGGCAGTTGCTATCGACGATACAAACATAATGCAAGTGTCTAAAAGCGACTACCTACGCATCCTAAATAAAGATGAGGTGTTTATGTTCAACTACCTCAACTATCTGTCTACAAACGCACAAAAAGCTGTTGAAGGTGTTCTTGCCGTGACTAACGGCAATATCCCCGAGCGCATTGCTTTGTGGATTGTTTGTTTAACTCAGCCCGCCGCTACCGACATCGTGCTGTCGTGTCGTCAGCGCGACCTTTACACCATGTTTGGTGTGCAACGCAGCTCGCTGATTTCTGCTCTTGAAGGCATGCGCAATGCTGGCCTCATTGATTTCACTCCTACCGAAATCTCTATCAAGAGTCGCCGCGAAATGTTGGGCGTTATTGCTCGCAACCCTCTTGACGAACTTTAGTATTAGCTGTTACAATCAAAAATTTGGTTAAAAATTAGGCTACACTCTGATAAAATTACTAACTTTGCCGTGATACCTTACCGATCACGGCAATTTGTTTTTTTATGCTTTTACTTCGAGTCCTGCTCTATACCTTGACGTGCTGTATTGCTTTGCCCGCTTTGGCTATACATCCTCAAACATCAAGCCTTCTCGATACGCTCGACTACTATCTTGAGTATCGCGAAACTTACCGACAAGCTAAATGTGCCGCCATTAGAGCCAAATATAAAAATGTTGAGTTGACAGCCGACGACTGCCAACGCCTTGCGCAGTATCAAAACATAATCCAAGATTATGTGCATGTTGAAGCCGACTCCGCTTTTGTGTGGGCCGACCGTGCATTGCTGCTCTGCAAACGTTGCAACGATGTGTCGTCTGAGGCTATCTTCAAAGCCCTGCGCTGCTCGGCACAAACCCACTGCGGTGAGGTGTATCTTGCCACGGTGATGTATGAAGAAATTAATCCGGCACTCATAGCCGACGACGACAAAGCCTTGTTCTACGAAATAGGACTCAACGTCTATTCGCGCGCATTCTCCTTTCTCAACACCCGTCAGCTTGCCGAAATGTTCATCCCCAAGTTTGACGCTTGCCTCGACTCGCTCAACAACTGCAATGCCGACACTATAAACCGACGATACTATACAGATATCAACGAGTTGCACGACGAAAAAACCGGGCCCGAGGCTGTTGCCGACCTCATTGACATGCTCTCCGACTGCCCGCGCGGCACTTACCGCCATGGCCAAATGGCGCTGCAGGTAGCACGCTATTACGCTAAAGCCAAGCAGTTTGACCTTGCCGAATACTATTTCGCCATAGCAGCCCTCAATAACCTCTACGGCGGATTTAACGAAACTGCCGCGCTGTTAGAGCTTGGCGAATATTTGCACCGCCGTGGTGACCCATTGCGTGCCAATAAGTACCTCAAAGCCTCGCTCGAACAAGCCATCATGTTTGGCGACAATGCCGCGGCTATGCACATCTCGCAGAGCCTCAACACCGTGCTCGACGACCTCAGTGACGACGCGCGCTCAAAACAACGACAGTGCAACATTTTCATTGCGCTGGTAACAATACTGATAATCGCTCTGCTTGCGTTGGTGGTGTATTTCTTCCGCAAACGCCGTCTCTATCACAGCAGCAATCGCAATCTTGCCGTGCGCCACACCACAAAAGACTATTGCATACGCCAATTGCTGACGTTGTGCGCCACACAAATCACTGCTTTTGAAGAATATAACCGACTGGTAAGTCGCAAAATCAAGGGCTCACAAGTAAAAGATCTGCTCCGCATTGCCGAAGACGGCGTTGCGCTTGATGAGCAACTCTATACATTCCACCGAAATTTTGACGAATTGTTTCTATCAATGTGTCCCAACTTTGTTAAACGTGTTAATTTGTTGTTGTCTGATGATAAAAAGATAGTTGCCCCGTCGTCGGGAGCACTCAACACCGAGCTGCGTTTTCTGGCACTTATACACCTCGGCCTTGAAGACTATCAACACATCGCAACCCTTCTGGGTATTTCTCAAAATTCGGTCTACACCTACAAAAATAAGTTGAAAAGTAGGGCAGTAGACCGTGCAAATTTTGAGGAAAATCTACGAAAATTAGACTAATTATCAAAATATACGTCTATATTTTTAAGTTAAGTTAAAAGTTATAATCAATTGAAATATAGTTTGTTATAAATTATTTGGTCTATTATTTATTTATATTGGAGTTAAAAATACTTATCAAAGTGTGAATTCTATTATATATTTGCAACGCATTAAGAAAATAATAATTCAGGTCT
>CAZYNO010000085.1:0-7887 GCA_964648845.1 uncultured Bacteroides sp. | reverse complement strand
CCACATCAGGTCTCGGCATCGGTATTGACCGCCTCGTGATGTTGATGACAGGTCAGGTTGCCATCCAAGAAGTATTGTTCTTCCCCACAATGCGCCCCGAAAAAGTGGAGCGTCGTGACGGTGAAGAAGCATTTGCCGCCGTAGGCGTAAATGCAGCATGGGTGCCCGCAATACACAAAGCCGGATATCTCACTGTCGCCGCTCTTGGCGCAGCCACTCCGGGCAAACTACATCAAGAACTTTGCGGTCTGAACAAGAAATATAAGCTTGAGCTGACAAACCCGTCACTCGACGAGGTGTCGGCTTGGGTTGCCGCTGCCGGTGTTGCCGACAACGCCTAAAGTATAACACAAAAAACAAAGCATGGACTTTCCGGGAAAAATAGGATTGTTAGGTGGTGGCAGTTGGGCCACAGCATTGGCAAAACTGCTGCTCACCAATTGCGAGACTATCCATTGGTATATGCGTCGCGATGACCGTATCGAGGATTTCTTGCGTCTTGGCCACAATCCTGCCTACCTCACTGACGTAAACTTCGACGTCAATAGAATATATTTTTCAAGCGACATCAATCAAGTCTGCACCGAGTGCGACACCTTGTTGCTTGCCACACCGTCGCCTTACTTTAAAGACCACATGGCCAAACTCACCGTCGATATCAGCCAAAAAGCTATAGTCTCGGCGGTTAAAGGAATAGTACCCGACGAAAACGAATTAATTTCAGACTACATGGTGCGCCGGTTCGGCGTGTCGCGCGACAAGGTGCTTGTCATTTCGGGCCCCTGCCACGCTGAAGAAGTAGCATTGTCACGCACAAGCTACCTCACCATAGGTTGCCACAACGCAGAGCTTGCCGAGCAGTTTGCAGCATGCATCGCCGGCAAGAATACTCACGCCATCACATCGAGCGATGTTGACGGCATAGAGTATGCAGCAGTGCTCAAGAATGTCTACGCCATAGCCGCCGGCATAGTGCACGGCCTGAAGATGGGTGACAACTTTGTGGCAATGCTGGTGAGCAATGCCATACGCGAGATGGAGCGCTTTATCGAGGCTGTAAACCCGCGTCCGCGTCAAATCTGCGACTCAGTGTATCTCGGCGACTTGCTGGTGACCGCCTATTCGCGTTTTTCGCGCAACCACAACTTCGGCTCGATGATTGGCCGCGGCTATTCAGTGCCGGCAGCCAAGATGGAGATGGAGCAAGTGGCAGAAGGCTATTACGGCACCAAATGTATACACGATATCAACAAAAAATATGAAGTGGCTATGCCTATTCTCGATGCCGTTTACGACATCATCTATCGACGCATAAATCCGGCAAAGGCTATGCGCAAAATGGGCGAGAAACTTGTTTAATATTCTAAATTTTCATCACTATGAGTGAGATTCAAGTTAAATTTGAAAATGTGCTCAACACTGTGAGCCGTGCCGACATCGCCGCACTCTCAAACGAAGTAGCCGATGCCCTCGCTAAAGTTAACAACGGCACAGGTGCCGGAAACGATTTCTTGGGTTGGACCGACCTGCCCACACGCACCGACGCTGCGCTCGTAAACGATATAAACGCCGTAGCAGCAACCCTTCGCCGCGATTGCGAAGTGGTGGTATGCATCGGCATAGGTGGTAGCTATCTTGGTGCAAAAGCCGTTATCGAAGCTCTCGGCAATGCTTTTGCTCCCTATCAAAATGCTGCACCCCACGTTGTTTTCGCCGGTCAAAACATTGGTGAAGACTATCTTTATGAATTGCAAGAATATCTCGCCGGCAAGAAATTCGGTATCGTTGTGATTTCAAAATCAGGCACAACCACCGAGCCCGCCATCGCTTTCCGCTTGCTCAAAGAGCAACTCGAGAAGGCTGAAGGCAAAGCCGAGGCATCAAAACATATTGTTGCCATCACCGATGCAAAACGCGGTGCACTTCGCCAACTTGCAACCGAAGAAGGCTACAAAACCTTTGTTATCGAAGACTCGGTAGGCGGCCGCTTCTCAGTGCTTTCGCCCGTAGGCCTTCTGCCTATTGCCATTGCAGGCTACGATATCAACGCATTGCTCGACGGTGCACGCGCTATGCAAGCCAAAACCCTCAATGCCGGTGACGACAACATTGCATGCACATACGCAGCAGTGCGCAACGCCCTCTATCGCGCAGGCAAAAAGATAGAAATTCTTGTGAACTACAATCCCAAACTTCACTTCCTTGCCGAGTGGTGGAAACAACTCTACGGCGAGAGCGAAGGTAAGGAGCACAAAGGCATTTTCCCCGCAGCTGTCGACAACTCTACCGACCTCCACTCAATGGGTCAATGGATACAAGACGGCGAACGCACAATCTTCGAAACCGTTATCTCGGTTGAAACATCAAACCACGAGGTGCGCATACCTTCAGACGACGCTAACCTTGACGGTCTGAACTATATCGCAGGCAAACGCGTTGACGAGGTTAACAAGATGGCCGAACTTGGCACTCGCATAGCTCACGTTGACGGTGGTGTGCCCAACTTGCATATCACATTGCCCGCAATCACCGAAAACTATCTCGGACAGCTCATCTACTTCTTCGAGAAAGCTTGCGGCATCAGCGGCTATGTGCTTGGTGTAAATCCGTTCAACCAACCCGGCGTTGAAGACTACAAGCGCAACATGTTTGCATTGCTCGAAAAACCCGGCTACGAAAAAGAAACAGAAGCAATCAAAGCACGACTCTAACAGCATTTGCGAATGCAAATCAGCAATCCACATATTAGCAAGTCCTCCGGCCCAATCGGTGTATTCGACTCGGGCTACGGAGGACTTACTATTTTGCGCAGCCTGCGTGAGCTGCTGCCACAATATGATTACTTATATCTGGGCGACAATGCGCGCGCTCCCTATGGCACGCGTTCGTTTGATATAGTCTATGATTTCACGCTCCAAGCCGTAAAATATCTTTTTTCGCAAGGCTGTCCGTTGATAATCCTTGCGTGCAACACCGCGTCGGCAAAGGCATTGCGCACCATACAGCAGCGCTGGCTGCCCTTTAGCGACGACCCCACGCGCCGCGTGTTGGGTGTTATCCGACCCACAGCCGAGCATATAGCACTTGCCACACGCAACGGCCATGTTGGAGTGTTTGCCACTCCCGGCACCATAGCCTCACAGAGCTATGATATCGAGATAGCCAAGATTAACCCCGACTTTCACACCACCGGACATGCGTGCCCTATGTGGGTGCCGCTGGTAGAAAACGGCGAGTCGGAGAACCCCGGAGCGGATTATTTTGTTAATAAAGATGTAGAAGCACTTCTCACCGCCGATGAAGACATTGACACCATAGTGCTGGGCTGCACACACTATCCGTTGCTCTACGACAAGATACGTGCAGCAGTGCCGCAAAACATTAACCTACTGAAGCAGGGCGACATTGTGGCTCGCAGTCTCAAAGACTACCTGCAACGACACCCCGAGATGGATGCTCGCCTCACCACAAATGCCTCGGCAGGATTTCTGACAACGGAAAATCCGGAACGTTTTGCCGACCTTGCCACACTCTTCCTCGGCCATGAAATAAGTGCTCGTCACGTGGCTCTTTGAGCAACGCGGCCTTACTTGTGCAAAAAAAATTATAAATAGCTTATGCGAAAACAATTACTTCTAACTTTTGCTTCGCTATGCGTGGCAGCGACGTACGCAACCGAACCTTCGGGCTATTATTCGGCGTGCGAAAACCTCAGCGGAGCACAACTTCTGTCAGCGCTATGCTCAACTGTAGGCGACCACACAGTGGTGTCGTACAGCGGCTTGTGGACGCTGTATCAGAAGACCGACGTTCACGAGAACGGCAAGATTTGGGACATGTACTCAACCAAAGAGTGGACTTATCAAAAAGAACAGTGCGGCAGCTACAGCAATATCGGCGACTGCTACAACCGTGAGCACTCACTGCCCAAGAGCTGGTTTAAAGAGGCTTCGCCTATGGTGTCGGATGCTTTCCACATCTACCCCACCGACGGCAAAGTTAACGGCCAGCGCTCAAACTATCCTTACGGCGAGTGCGCAAGCGGCACATCGGTGTCTTCGCACAACGGCATCACCGCTCTCGGCAAACTCGGTGCGTCAACGTTCAGCGGCTACACCGGCACAGTGTTTGAGCCCGACGACGAGTATAAGGGCGACCTTGCTCGCGGCTACTTCTATATGGCAGCCGCATATAACGACCGCATTTCGTCGTGGAGCAGCGATATGCTCAACGGCACATCATATCCCGCCTTTTCATCGTGGGCTATTGACTTGTTGCTGAAGTGGCACCGTCAGGACCCGGTAAGCGAAAAAGAGCTTAACCGCAATGAAGCAGTGTATGATGCACAACATAACCGCAACCCGTTTATCGACCACCCCGAGTTGGTTGAATATATCTGGGGCGACAAACAAAACGAGAAGTGGACATCAAACGTTTCAACCGAACCTACAATCTCACTGCCCGTAAATAATTCGACAGTCGACATGGGCTATGTAGGCGTTGGCGTGGCACGCAGCACCACAATCGCCGTTAAGGGCTCAAATCTCGCGTCTAACGTCGTTGCGAGCATAGCAGGTGCAGGTTTCTCTGTGTCGCCGTCTACGCTGTCAGCAGCGTCTGTAAATGCCTCAGACGGCACAACGCTCACCGTTACCTATACCGCTCAGTCAGCCGGAGAGGCTAAGGGTGTGTTGACACTTACATCGGGCGACGTTGTTACTACCGTTACTATTACGGCTCATGCGCTTGACGGACTTCCCGCAGGCGAGCCTACAAATATCACCAGCGAAAGCTTTGTTGCGCACTGGACCTACGTTGGCAAAGCCGACGAGCACAATTGCTACAGGCTTTATCTCACTGATGCCGGCGGCGAGGTTGTTGACACCTATCCGCGCTCGGTAGTTGCTACAGACGAATATGCCCTTTGCGACGAGCTTGAACCCGCAACAACCTATAAGTATTATATCACTAACGGCGATTTGTCGTCGAATGTCATCACCGTGACTACCGGCGAATTGCTGCCGTCAATACAGATGCTCTACGACGGCGAGCTTGAACTCTCAACCGTGCCCGGCGAGCCGTCTGAGGCTGCAGAAGTGCTGCTTGATGTGGAGAATATCAGCGAAGATATCACACTCAGCGTCAAAGAGCCGTTTGAACTTAGCAGCGACAAATCGACCTGGGCAAGCACACTTGTTGTCAATCCCAACGAAGACCGCTTCTACATCCGCGTGTACAGCGACGCAGCCGGAGCTTTTGAGAGTGAAATCACCGCTACCGCCGGCGACTACTCAACCGACCACGCCGTTGTCAGCGCCACCGTATCAGACTCGGCAGCATTTATTGAAGACTTTGAGACAGCCTATACAGGTAGCTATAACTCTGCGAGCTGCGACGGCACGGCATCGACTTGGACACTGAGCAATGCAGGAGTCTATAATGTGGCGAGCGAGGCTTACGAAGGCAAAAATTATGTGCGCTTCGGCACCTCGAGCACCAGCTACGTTGAGATGAGCAAAGACAAGGCAAACGGCATAGGCACCGTTTCGCTTTACGCTTCGGGCTGGTCAAATAAAGACGGCGCTGTTAAGTTTAAAGTTCAGTATTCAACCGACCAAGGCGCAACATGGGAAGATGCAGGCGACGAAGTGTCAATCGCCGCATTGTCGGGCAGCACCAAGTCGTACAACCAATATACCTTCACTGTCAATAAGACAGGCAATGCGCGCATCCGCGTGCAGCAGACCGAAGGCCAGCGCATGTGTGTTGACTATATCTCAATCAGCGACTGCCGCACCTCGGGTCTTGAAGGCGTAGAGTCGGATTATCGCTCGTGGGATGCATATAGCCGCAACTCGCAATTGTGCATTGAGTTGGCTCAACCGCACGCTGTGTCAGTGTATGGCGTAGACGGCGTGACCTACTATCAAGGCACGGTTGGTGCCGGAACAACCTCTCTCAATCTTGCAAAAGGCTTGTATATTGTGGTTGTTGACGACTTCACGCGTCGCGTATTGGTGAAATAATATTGCACCGCACAACACATAGAAAAGCGCTCGGCAACGGGCGCTTTTTTTGTTGCTACATTAGGAAAATTGAAAAATTGTTTGTTATTTTGTTGTCAGTAAAATCATACTTCTTGCCCCAATGCTCATAAAAACCTATGGTGGTGCCCTTCAGGGCATTGATGCCATCACTGTCACAATAGAAGTTGCTGCCGGACGCGGCGCAATGTTTGTAATAGTCGGGCTTCCCGACACGGCTATCAAAGAGTCGGCAGAGCGAGTGCGCTCGGCGATAATAGAGAGCGGATACGACTTTCCGCGCTGCAATCTCATAGTAAATCTTGCGCCTGCCGATGTGAAAAAAGAAGGCTCGGCCTACGATCTGCCTATTGCTCTGGGCATACTTGCCGCAGGCAATTCGGTGTCGATGCCCGGTCTTGACCAATATTTCATTATGGGAGAACTAAGCCTCGACGGCACCGTGCTGCCGATACGCGGAGCGTTGCCTATGGCAATTGCAGCGCGTGCTGCCGGATTTAAGGGCATGATTGTGCCGTCGGCAAATGCGCACGAGGCTGCAGTGGTGAATAATCTTGAGGTTTACGGCGTGGACAATCTGCATCAGGTGGTCAGCTTTTTTGAAGGCTCTACGCAGCTTGAGCCCACAATTGTTGATACGCGGCGCGAGTTTGCCGAGGCTCAGGCCAATTTTGACTGCGACTTTATCGACGTGAAAGGTCAGGACAATGTGAAGCGCGCCTTTGAGGTTGCGTGCGCCGGCGGCCACAATATATTGCTTGTAGGGCCTCCGGGCTCGGGAAAGTCGATGATGGCAAAGCGACTGCCGTCAATAATGCCTCCGTTGACGCTCTCAGAGGCTCTTGAGACGACCAAAATACACTCGGTGGCAGGTAAACTGGGTAAAGGCTCGCGGCTGCTCACACAGCGTCCTTTTCGCTCTCCGCACCACACCATATCGCCGGTGGCACTTGTTGGCGGCGGCTCTAATCCTATGCCGGGCGAGATTTCGCTTGCGCACAACGGCATACTCTTCCTTGACGAATTTCCCGAATTTTCGCGTTCGGTGCTCGAGGTGATGCGCCAGCCGCTTGAAGACCGGCATATCACCGTGTCGCGCGCAAAGTATAGCATAGACTATCCGGCGGGCGTGATGCTTGTGGCGTCGATGAACCCGTGTCCGTGCGGATATTACAACCATCCCACCAAGCAATGCACTTGCACGCCGGGCGCTGTGGCAAAGTATAAAAATCGCATTTCGGGCCCGTTGCTTGACCGTATAGACATACAGTGCGAAATACTTCCCGTGCCTTTCGACAAGCTGTCGTCGCAGCAAACCGGTGAAAGCTCCGCCACCATCCGTGCGCGTGTGATAAAGGCGCGCAACATCCAGGCCGAGCGCTATAAAAATGAGCCGCAGATACATTGCAATGCGCAGATTACGAGTCGACTTATGCGGCAATATTGCGCACTCACCGACGATTGTATGGCTATCATTGAGCAGGCGATGACGCATTATGGCATGTCGGCGCGAGCTTATGACCGGATATTGCGTGTGGCACGCACTATTGCCGACCTTGACGCTTCGCCCGATATTGAGGCGCGACATTTGCGCGAGGCGATAGGCTATCGCAATCTTGACCGTGCCAATTGGGGAGCGTCGACACCGCTGCCGTTTTGACAAAAAATTAGCCCGGGGCGCAAACCTCGGGCTATTATAATGAGCTAACTTCAGTGAATTACATTTCAAGATCGCCGTTGAGCACTTCGTGCCAGGGGAGGCCTTGCACGTTGAGTTGCTCCATGAAGGGATCCGGATCAAACTCCTCAACATTGTGCACACCGGGCTTGTTCCATTTGCCGG
>CAZYNO010000084.1:0-7964 GCA_964648845.1 uncultured Bacteroides sp. | reverse complement strand
GAGGCGGACAAAAGCCGGGGGCTTTTGCACAGAACAGCTGACGCCGCACCCGGGCGGTGTGGCCATCCGGACGGTGGGCCCATACTCACCGTCAACACCCCGGCAGTGTGGGGCCATCCTGACGGCTTGTAGGGGCGCAAACTTTTGCGCCCGCCTGGCATGCCCCCACCGTCACCACCCACACGGCTTGCCTCGCACCGACAGGATGCACAGCAACGAGGCGCGGCATAGCCGCCAAGCCGCGGCGCTAGCCGCAAGCATAAAACTAGCCTAGGGTGAGGCCGGCTTTATGCCGCCGACACCCTAGGTAACCGATACAAAACATATCACTGCATGCCTTTAGGTATGCAATAACCCTCACGCTATTTATACGCATACCTAAAGGCATGCGGGCGCGGTGGTGGGTGCGTTACCCGGGGTGTCGGCGGCGCTGCCGGCCTCACCCCGGGCTACTATCTTCACACCGCTACGCGGTTTATCATGCCGCTCTGCGGCATCACCGTCAGCACCCCGGCAGTGTGGGGGCCATCCGGAGGCGGGCGCTATGGATAGCGCCCCTACTCACCGTCAGCACCCCGGCGGTGTGTGGCCATCCGGAGGCGGGCGCTATGGATAGCGCCCCTACTCACCGTCAGCGCCCGGGCGCGTTGCGCTAAGTAAGGAGTAAAAAGTAAGGAGTAAAAAGCTGTTTACTTTTTACTCCTTACTTTTTACTTGCACGCGGGGCGTGCTTTACTTTTTACTTGCACGCGCAGCGTGTTTTACTTGCACGCGGGGTGTGCTGTGGGTTTATTCGAAAGAGCCCATTTTGAGGTAGTTGACCTCTTCTTGGGTGAGGTAGCGCCAACGTCCACGTGGCAGGTTCTTTTTGGTGAGGCCTGCGAAGTAAACGCGGTCGAGCTTGGTGACGTGGTAACCGAGCGATTCGAAAATGCGGCGCACGATGCGGTTGCGGCCTGAGTGGATTTCGATACCTGCTTGATTGCGGTCGGTGTCGGTAGCGTAGCTGATAGCGTCGGCATGGATTTCGCCGTCTTCGAGTTCGATACCGTCAGCGATGTGTTGCATATCTTCTTCGCTGATGTCTTTGTCGGTCCACACGTGGTATATTTTTTTCTTCACGTATTGCGGGTGAGTGAGCTTAGAAGCGAGGTCACCGTCGTTGGTGAGGAGGAGCACACCGGTAGTGTTGCGGTCGAGTCGGCCGACGGGATATATACGTTCCTTGCAAGCGCCTTTGACGAGGTCCATAACAGTGAGACGGCCGTTGGGGTCATCGCTGGTAGTGACGCAGTCTTTGGGTTTGTTGAGGAGGATGTAGCATTTCTTTTCGAGAGCAACAACTTTGTCATCGTACTCAACAACGTCGCTGTGGGTGATTTTTGTGCCGAGTTCGGTAACAACTACGCCGTTAACTTTAACGAGGCCTTGTTGGATGAATTCGTCAGCTTCGCGGCGAGAGCAGATGCCTGCCGATGCCATGAATTTGTTAAGACGGATTTGCTCGTTAGGATCGGGAATTGGCAAATCGTATTCCACTTGTTTTGGACGCGGAGTGAAGCTTTTGCCTTTTGTAGCGAATGCGCCGTTGCGGTTGTTGTTTTTACGGTTGTTGTTGTAGCCGCCTTGACGGTTGTTGTTGTAACCACCTTGACGATTGTTGTTGTAACCACCTTGACGGTTGTTGTATCCGCCTTGACGGTTGTAGCCACCTTGCTGCCCATCGTTGTTGTATCCGCCTTGGCGGTTGTATCCGCCGTTGTTGTTGCGACGTTGGTTGTTGTAGCCGCCTTGATGGTTGTTGTAGCCACCTTGACGATTGTAACCACCTTGGCGATTGTTGTTGTATCCGCCTTGACGGTTGTATCCGCCGCCATTGTTGTAACGAGGGGTGTAAGATTGGTTTTGAGCTGTAGCATCAGTAGCGCCATCGCCGGCATTTTCGGCACCTTCAGCAGGGTTGTTGTAGGGGCGTTGTTGATACTGACGGGGTTGATATCCGCCTTGGTGACGGTTATACCCGTTGTTGTAGCCACCCTGACGGTTGTTGTAGGGGCGTTGTTGGTACTGACGGGGTTGGTACTGACGGGGTTGGTCAGCGCCATCTGCAGGTTGAGCACCATCGTTGTCAGGGCGTGTGAAATTCACACGTTCGTAGTTAGCACCCGAAGCATCGGGGTTAGCGCGCACTTCGCCTATGCGCGGACGTTTAGGTTTTTTCTCAATGTTATCCATGATAATGGTTTTGCCTTAAAATACAATTGTTTGTTAAAAATTTATGTAATTGTACTTGTCTGCCTCTCGGCAAATGAGTTAAAAAATTAAATTAATTGTCTCAGTTTAGTCGAATATATAGAGGTTTATCAAGAAAATTGGCGGTTTGAATCTAACGATTCATCGGCCAAGTGTTTTTTCTAATACATTCGCTGCAAAGTTACTAACTTTTAATGAATTAAACATATATTTTGTTTAATCTTTAACTTTATTTTACTTTTCAGTCGGTTAGTAATTCGGGGTGAGCCACAATGCCACGCTCGGCGGCGAGGTGTGTGACGTAGTCGATAGCGGCCTGACGACCGGGGTCAATCTCGCAGTCTTTGCTGACGCGAGTGAGGTTTGACATGAAGTATCCCACTTCGGGGCCTTGCGGCAGAGCGAGCATAGTCATAATCTCGTTGCCGTTGAGGGCCGGGCGGAATTTGCGGTCTTCGTCGAGGGCCTTTATGTTTTCAAATTTCTGCTCAACGAGGTCGAAATTGTCGAGGAAACGTTGCTTTTTCTCTTGATTTTTGGAGGTAATGTCGGCACGAGCGAGAATCATAAGGCTCTCAAGGTCGTCCTCGGCATAGTTTATGAGGCGACGTACGGCGCTGTCGGTGACCTCATCTTCGACGAGAGCAATCGGGCGCATGTGCAGTTCAACGAGTTTTTGCACTTTGCGCATTTCGTTGCCCATAGGCAGAGTGAGGCGGCTGAAAATTTTGGGCACCATCTTGGCGCCGACAAAGTTGTGGTTGTGGAAAGTCCAGCCGATAGCGTCGTCCCAGCGTTTTGTGACGGGTTTGGCAATGTCGTGCAACAGAGCGGCCCAGCGAGTCCAGGGGTCGTCGGTGTTAGCGGCAACATTGTCGAGCACTTCAAGGGTGTGGTAGAAATTATCCTTGTGTCCGCGGCCATGCACCACCTCCACGCCGCGCATGGCAGCGAGTTCGGGCATGATGAGTTTTAGCAAGCCCGATTTGAGCAGCAAATCCCAGCCGATAGAGGGCTTTGCCGAGGCCATGATTTTGCATAGCTCGTCTTTGATGCGCTCGCGGGTGATTATGCTCAGGCGCTCGGCATTGCGTGTGATAGCGTCGAAAGTGACGGGGTCAATTTCAAATTGCAATTGCGTGGCAAAGCGCACGGCGCGCATCATGCGCAGGGGGTCGTCGCTGAAGGTGATATCGGGGTCGAGGGGTGTGCGGATGATGCGGCGCTCAAGGTCGCCGATGCCGTCGTAGTTGTCAACAAGGTCGCCAAAAGTTGCACTGTTCACACTGAGAGCCATGGCGTTGATGGTGAAATCGCGGCGGGCGATATCGTCCTCGAGCGTGCCGTCCTCAACGATGGGATTACGCGAATTGCGGTTGTACGACTCGCGGCGGGCACCGACAAATTCAAGTTCCATGTTGCGATGGCGCACTTGAGCGGTGCCGTAGTTGCGGAATACGTTCACGCGAGTGCCGCGGCCAAGGGCTTTGCCTACAGCTTCAGCCAATTCGATGCCCGAGCCCACAGTGACAAAATCAATATCTTTTGAGTGGCGTTTGAGCAGAAGGTCGCGCACGTAACCGCCGACCACGTATGCCGGGCGGTTCATGCTGTCGGCCACGTCGCCGACTTTGTGAAATATCGGTTTGTTGAGCAGGGAAGCGAAATTTGACTGCATAGTTGTAAGTTTAAACGAATTCGATGATTTCTTCGGGGCTGTGAGTGAGGCAGCGCATGCCGTTTTCGGTGACTACGTAGGTGTTTTCGATACCTACAGCGCCGACTTGCGGGATAACGAATTTGGGTTCGAGAGCAATGACGTTGCCCACGGTGAGCACAGACTTAGAGCGCGGAGCGAGCACAGGTTGCTCGTTGACGGCAACACCCATGCCATGACCGATAAATCCGGCTTGCGAGCGGTGGCCCATGAAGTATTCTTGCATACCGGCCTCTTCAGCCATTTTCTCGGCGTGGTTGTAAAGTTCTTTGCACTCAGCGCCGGGCACACCCAGGCGAGCAATTTCTTTGCAGATGTCGATAGAGAGTTGGTGAGCTTTCATTGCAAGCTCGGGAAGTTTGCCGAGGGCGAAGGTGCGAGTCATGTCAGTCATGTAGCCGTTAAACACGCCGTTGGTGTCGACCATAACAGATGTGCCGCGGCGGATGATAGTGCCGTCGCCACCCACGGGGAGCGCTTGGTTAGCACCGGCTCCGCCCATAGCAAAGTCGTAGGGCGAGGGGCAGTCGGCATTTTCGCCGGTGAGCACGTTGCCCATGTTTATTTCGAGGTCGTCGCCCACGGTGCGCATGATGCCGATAGAGCCTTCAAGACGGGTGAGGCGTTCGATTTCGATTTGGAGTTCGATGTCGGTCATGCCGTTGCGATACAAGCCGGGGATGCGGCTGTAGACGCGGTCGTGCTTCATGCCACACTCTTCGATAAGTTTTATTTCGAAGGGTGTTTTCACAGAGCGAGCTTGCATGAGCACGGTGTCGGCATTGCCAAATTTTTCTACGCCGAGGGCAGCGGCAAGGCGTTGCACGGTGGCCCAAGAGGTTTGACTGAGTTCGAAGGCAGTGTTGCCGGGGAGCGGGAGTTTTTCGCGCTCAATGACTTCGAGCATTTGCTCGGGTTTGCGCACGTTGAACACGCGGTCGCCGGTGAGGGGGAGGTTGCGGAGCACGAATGCGGTGAGGCCTTTATCGGCAGCGGTGAGGTAGAGATAACCGGCAAAAACGCGGCCGGTCAAGTAATATTTGTTGGCATTGTCGCTAACAACAAGGCTGTCAAAGCCGAGTTGCTGCATGTGTGCGAAAATGCGATCTAGCTTATCGGTTAGGTCTGCGAGGGGGAATAATTGTAGTGAATTGCTATTCATTGTGTTTACGTTTTGCTGTAACGATAATAAGTCGGAGAATGTGTTGATTTTGTAGTCGGCAGCCGACACGTCGCCGAAGCCGTAGGTGCAACCAATCATTCCGATACCGGCAGCATGAGCGGCGGCGCAGTCACCGGCAGTGTCGCCTACATAAAAAACATTTTGCAGGTTGTATCGTTCAACGAGGTTGCGAATATTTTTATCTTTTGGCATATCGGTGCCGCCGTGTGTGCGTGTGTCGGTGATATATTGAGTGATACCGGCAAAGGCCATGAAGTTTTTCAGGCCTTCCGAGCCGCAATTGCTGACCATGAAAAGTTTCACGCCGCGCTCGTGGAGGGTGCGCACGGTTTCGCGCACACCGGGGTAAAGTTTGCCGCCGAGCACGGGCACCATGGCCTGTTCGTTAGCATCGAGCACAGAGAGCAGATGGTCAATGTCAGAACCGGCGGGAGCGAGGTCGGCAAGTATGTCTTCGAGGTGACGTCCCATTTGTTCGAGCAGCTCTTGGCGGGTGACCGGTGGGCGCACTACGCCGCATTGCGCGAAAGTGACGTCCCAAATACGGGTGTATGAATCGACAGCATCCCACATGGTGCCGTCCATATCAAAGATTAAGCTTTCTATCATTTTAGTAGGATAGTCCTATTTGGTCGATATTTTGTAGTGTGTCAACGCGCATGACGTGGCGCAGATGCAGCGGCGAGCCGAGGTTCACTCGGTGACGCGGCACAATGGTGTCGTTTTGCTGGAACGATATGCCCGTTCCGGTGCCATGCCATTTGCCGAAAGCGTCGGCAAGCTCCACGTTGAAAGTGTCGGCAACGACGGTGTCGCCCGAGGCATAACTGAGTTCCAGCCAAAGGTTGGCATACTCGTAGGCGTTTGTGTGGCGTATGCTCACCACGAGGCGGTCAATAGCGATGCTGTCGCTATCGGCGTTGAAGGTTAAGGTTTGGCCATACCGCCAGCCGGGGTTATCAATATCACACCACTCGGTGTGCTCGCTGCCGAGGTTGGAGCAAGCACAAAGAGTGGTGAGTGTGGTAGTTGCGATTGCAAATAAGCAAGCTAACTTATTCATTGTTGTTTTGGTTGCCGTTTTTTGGGGCGCGCTGTTGTTGAGGTTGTTTGTCAGCAGCAGCGGCGGTGGGACGCGGCCCTTTTTTCTTTTTCTTTTTGCGACGTTTGCTGTCAAAGCGAGTGAGCTCGTCTTGGTCGAGCAAGTCGGTGTAAGCATCTTTAGGCTTAGCGGGCTCGTTGCCATCGCGCAAGAGCGAGAGTGGTTTTTCGCCTTTTTTGTTCATTTCAATGATTTCAAACACGCGTTCGGGGTCGAGAGTCACCAAGTTAGCGGCAATGGTTTTGTCGGTTGAGTAGGTGATTTCGCGTTTGAAAATGTCGGTTTTGAAATGATAGTAAGTAGCGTCGGCAGTTTCAAGACGTGCAGTTTTTGGCGGCAGTTTTTTGCTCATTTCAACGTATGCATCAACTTCAAAGTTGAGGCAACATTTGAGTTTCGCACACTGTCCGGCAAGTTTCTGCGGATTGAGAGAGATGTCTTGGAAACGTGCAGCGCTGGTGGCTACCGACACGAAGTTGGTCATCCAACTTGCGCAGCAGAGAGGGCGGCCGCAGGGGCCGATACCGCCAATGCGTCCTGCTTCTTGGCGAGCACCGATTTGTTTCATTTCGATGCGCACCTTGAATGCATCGGCGAGCACTTTGATGAGCTGACGGAAGTCAACGCGCTCATCAGCAATATAATAGAAAATAGCCTTGTTGCCGTCGCCTTGATACTCAACGTCGCCTATTTTCATGTTGAGTTTGAGGTCTTCGGCAATTTTGCGAGCGCGAATCATTGTGTCGTTTTCGCGTGCGCGGGCTTCTTCATACTTTTCAAGGTCGGCGGGCTTGGCGATGCGGAACACGCGGCGCACCTCGGCATTAGGCTTGATGTTAGCCTTGCGCATTTGCAGGCGCACGAGTGCACCGGTGAGAGTTACTTGGCCGATGTCGTGGCCGGGAGAGGCCTCAACAGCTACCATATCGCCGATAGAGAGCGGCAGGTTGGTGGAGTTTTTGTAATATCCTTTGCGGGTATTTTTAAACTGCACTTCAACCATGTCGTCGTCGGCATAGCCACCGGGTATATCCTCAAGCCAGTTGTAGCAGTGCAATTTGCCGCGTGGCGAGCAGTGACGAGAGCAGTTGCTGCAGTTGCCACCGCAGCCGTTGTTTGCGCCGCAGCCGTTGCCGCAGCCACCGCAAGCAGCTTCAGCGGGTTTGAGGTCTTGAAGTTTGTTGTCTTGTTCGTTTTCGTTGCTCATATATAATAATGAGAGCTTACTTAGCGAAGCTTACAGAGCGAGTTTCGCGGATAACGGTGATTTTAACTTGACCGGGATAGGTCATTTCGTCTTGAATGCGTTTAGCGATTTCGGCTGAGAGTTTTTCAGTCTCAACGTCGTCAATCTTATCGGCACCAACAATCACGCGGAGTTCGCGACCGGCCTGAATGGCGTAAGTTTTGATAACACCGGGATAGCTGAGGGCCAATTGTTCGAGGTCTTTGAGGCGTTTGATGTAAGCCTCAACAATTTCGCGACGAGCACCGGGACGAGCGCCGGAAATAGCATCGCAGACTTGCACGATGGGAGCGAGCAAAGAGGTTTGTTCAACTTCATCGTGGTGAGCGCCGATGGCGTTGCAAATTTCGGGTTTCTCTTTATATTTTTCGGCGAGTTTCATGCCGAGGAGTGCGTGCGGCAATTCGGGCTCTTCGTCGGGCACTTTGCCTATATCGTGGAGCAAGCCGGCGCGACGAGCTTT
>CAZYNO010000083.1:0-8076 GCA_964648845.1 uncultured Bacteroides sp. | reverse complement strand
TAGATTTAAGGTTAAAAAGGTTACCCGTCGTGACGACGAGTAATTTTTTTTGTTTATAGGCGTACCATCACATAAACCCAACATTTTTTTGGCAATAGACGTTTTTTTCGTAAATTTGCATAATTCATCACTGATTATGCAACAGTTTGACACATAGCACATATTGCTCTATGACTAAAAGAAATCTCACCATCTTCGCAGCAGCCACCTTGGCTTGCAATCAACTGCTGGCCCTCGACGTTACCGTTGCCGAGCCCGGCTCTCTGTCTTCACTTATTGATGATCTAACCACAACTTCTCTTACCGTAAACGGTGCCATCAATGCCCAAGACTTATATTTTATCGGTGACAATCTCACCGCACTAACATCTCTCAACCTCGCTAACATCACCATTGTAGCCTACAACGGTGATGACCTTAAAGGCGCTGGCGAATATGCAGCCGACCTCATCCCCGCAGGCACATTCGCAGGCTCTAAGTTGCAGGACATCACCCTGCCCGCAGCCTCGCCGCTTAGCATTGGTCTGGCAGCATTTGCAGGTTGCAACAATCTCAAAACCATTGCTTTGCCCGCAGGAGAAGTAGGCGCATACGCTTTCAGCGACTGCACCGGTATCACCGAAGTGACACTTGCCGACAACACCACCGTCGACGAAGGTGCCTTTGCCCGCTGCACAAGCCTGAAGACCATAAACGGTGCCGAGTCGCTCACCGCAATCAGCGACAACACATTCATGGGCTGCAGCAGCCTCGCCTCGTTTGCCTTCGGCAAAAATCTGCAAACAATCGGCAACTGCGCATTCAGCCACACAAGCATCTCAGCCCTCGACTTTACCAACGCCACAGCCCTCTCAAGCCTCGGCGCTCAAGCCTTTGCAAACAATACAGCTCTGCAAAGCGTTATTTTTAATGACGAAAAAGCTGTAACCCTCGGCGAAGGTGCATTCTTTGGCTGCACATCTATCAGCAAATTCGCGCTCCCTGCATTCAGCGAGATGCCCGACTATCTGCTCACCGACAACAAAAGCATCTCAACAATAGAGTTGCCCGCCTCGGTGACCTACATCGGCACTAACGCAATGACAGGCATGCAGTCGCTCAAAGACATCAACGCCAAGTCGCTCACCAAAGTGCCCGAACTTGGCACCGACGTTTGGCACAACACCGACCAAAGCAGCGCCACAGTCTACACCACCGACGCACTTATTGACGGCTTCAGAAACGCCGGACAGTGGCAAGACTTCAACTTCACCGTCAGCACATCGGTTGCCGACGCAATCACCGTAGGCGAAGTTGGCATAAAAGGTCGCTTTGACGGCACAGTGCTCCAAGTGATTGCCACAGGTGCCGACATCGCCAACATCACTCTCTACAACACCGCCGGAGTCGCTCTCGCAAGCGTTGAGCCCAACAGCGACAGCGCTAACATCAACACCGCCGACTTCAGCACACAAATATATATTGTTAACGCAACTTTATCTAACGGCAATATTGCCACTCTAAAACTCATACGCAAATAATCGGCGCATGGCAAAAAACAAACTACGTAAATTCAGCGAGATGGAACAGATCGACTTCGTGTTCCAATACCCGTATTCCGTACTAAAATCTACCGGATTTCCCTTGCAAGGCAAGTGGAAATCCGACTTCTTTGGCAACAACAACCCCATAGTGCTCGAACTTGGCTGCGGCAAAGGCGAGTACACCGTAGGCCTTGGCCGTCGCTTTGCCGACAAAAACTTCATCGGCATCGACATCAAGGGCGCTCGCATGTGGTCAGGTGCCACCGAAGCCAAACGCACAGGCATGACAAACGTTGCCTTTGTGCGCACATCTATCGAGCTGCTCGAAAACTTCTTCGCCCCCGGCGAGGTTGAAGAAATCTGGATCACATTCCCCGACCCGCAGATGAAAAAAGTGCGCAAGCGCCTCACATCTACGCGCTTCATGCAGCTCTACCGCAAGGTGCTTGCCGACGGCGGCCGCATAAACCTCAAAACCGACAGCCCCTTCCTCTACACCTACACTCGCCAAATGTGCCTGGCTAACCCCAAGGCCATAAATATTGTCACAGACACCGCCGACCTTTACGCCAACCCCGGCACGGCAGGTTCTATACTCGACATTCGCACTCACTATGAGCAACAATGGCTCGACCGCGGTCTCACCATCAAATATCTCGCTTTCGACCTCGATGCCGACACCGAGCTTACAGAAATTGACGACACCGACATTGAGCGCGACACATACCGCTCATACTCGCGCGGCCAACTCGAATGCCCGCAGCTGCTCAACGACGACGACAAATTAGACCAATAACAAACAATCCGCCCTATGCAAACTTTATATCCCAACCTCATAATTGACGCGCTCAAAACCGTGCGCTATCCCGGCAACGGCAAAAATATTGTGGAACTTGGCATGGTGGAAGACGACCTGCGCATTGACGGCGCTAAGGTCTCTTTCTCGCTGATTTTTGACAAACCCACCGACCCATTTATCAAATCGGTTGTCAAAGCTGCCGAACAAGCAGTTCTCACTTTTGCCGACCCCGAGATTGACATCCGCGGCAACATCTCAGTCAAAACGCGTCAAGTGGCTCACCCAAAGCCCGAAAAAGCCCTCCCCGGCGTGAAAAACATCATCGGCGTGGCTTCAGGCAAAGGCGGCGTGGGCAAAAGCACCGTGGCTGCCAACCTCGCAGTCTCGCTTGCTGCCGACGGATATAAAGTTGGTCTGCTCGATGCCGACATCTTCGGCCCCTCAGTGCCCAAAATCTTCGGCGTGGAAGATGCCGAAATATACATGCACAAAGTTGACGGACGCGACCTTATAATCCCCATAGAAAAATATGGTGTGAAGTTGCTGTCAATAGGCTTCCTCGTTGACAAAAACAGCCCCGTGCTTTGGCGCGGCTCTATGGCTTCGAACGCCCTCAAACAGCTTATCGAACAAGCCGATTGGGGCGAACTCGACTACTTTGTTATCGACATGCCCCCAGGCACCAGCGACATACACCTCACCTTGGTGCAAACCCTCGGCATCACCGGCGTGGTGATTGTTTCAACTCCACAAGAAGTGGCACTCGCCGACGCCCGCAAAGGCATTGCAATGTTCACCGGCGACAAAGTCAATGTGCCCGTGCTCGGAATGGTTGAAAACATGGCATGGTTCACCCCCAAACTGCACCCCGAAGAGCGCTACTACATCTTCGGCAACGGTGGCGCCGTGCGCCTCGCCGACGAACTCAAAATAGAACTTCTTGCACAAATACCCCTTGTTGCCGCCGTTGGCGAACACAACGACGCCGGCAACCCCATAGCCGCCACCGGCTCTCTCGCCGCCCAATCTTTTGTGCACCTTGGCCACATGGTGGTCGATGCCGTTGAGCGACGCAACGCTTCTTTACCTCCAACAACAACTGTTCAAGTCAACAAACGATGAAAAAAATTCTCATTCTCAACGGCCCGAACCTTAATCTATTAGGCCGTCGTCAACCTCAAATCTACGGCTCGCGAAACATTGACGACGTCATTGCCGACGTGCGTCAAGCACTCATCGACGAAGCCGAAATTGAATACTACCAAAGCAATCACGAGGGCGACATTGTAGACACCCTCCACCGCGTGGGCTTCGACACCGAAAACTATCTCGGTGTTGTGCTCAACGCCGGAGCCTACACCCACACCTCGCTGGCCATTGCCGACGCTATTGCCACCATCACCGTGCCCGTGGTAGAAGTGCACATCAGCAACATCTATGCCCGCGAAGAGGTGCGTCACCACTCAGCAATCTCGCCCGTGTGCAAAGGCGTGATAGCCGGATTTGGCACCGACGGATACATTCTCGCCGCCTTTGCCCTCGCAAAATAAATCTGTATTACATTCCCCCACCCCGCGCTACGGATGACATAGTGCACGCACAATCTCCAAGCTACGCAAATTTGCCAGCGAAGCATGGTGCAGACTATAGTATTGCAATATGCCGTCAAGCAGGCGTGTGCGCTGACTGTGCGTGAGGCGCAGCAACGACAGCGTGCGATACGTGAGACGCGACAACGCTATGATTGCCTGTGCCTCTGTGCTCTCTATATACTTGCCGTGCACCGGAGCTCCCGTGCGAAATATACCGTCAACAAGGTCAAAGACCCTGCCCTCCTGCCATGTTGATATGTCGGGCTCTATGCCCAGCAACACCCCCAGCCGATACAGAAACAGCAGATGAAAATTTGCCAACTGCTCATCGTCGGCCATATCAAGTTCCACTACACTCTCGCTGATAAGCTGCCACATTGGCAAATCGCTCTGCCCGTTCTCGTTGAGCACACCCAGAAGCACCTCGGCAAGAAACATTGCCAAAGCGGTCTTTATGGGATGCGACGACAGCGACGGTGTCACAACTGCTGCACGCATATCGCGAATAGTGAAAATATCGCGTCCGGGGCGCACATCAACCTGTCCGTCAAACAGACTCAGCGGCATCGACAACGCCCGGCGGCGCCGACTCTCCACACCCGACCCTGCCGGCATCAACAGCGACACACGGCCAAGCTCGGCTGTCCAAGCCAACAATATTGAGTTTCGCTCATTATATTTTATAGTGCGCAGAGCCACACCTCTCACCTTCTCATACATACTTTTTCGATTTATACATTGTAGTGCAAAGATAAGCGAAAAAAAAGATGAATGCAAGGGGGCGGCAGTTTTGTGACAGTTTATAAGCAAAATTGCTATTTTAGCGACATAATATTTGTAATATTGATTTTTTGGTGTTAATTTTGCAACATATCACACCGGAATTTTAATTTATACTCACCAATCATGACCGACAGACTATTTATTTTCGACACCACATTGCGCGACGGCGAACAGGTGCCGGGTTGCCAACTGAACACGGTAGAAAAAATACAAGTAGCTAAAGCTCTTGAAGAACTTGGCGTCGACGTCATCGAAGCCGGCTTTCCCGTGTCAAGTCCCGGCGACTTCAACTCTGTTGTTGAAATTTCAAAGGCCGTCACTTGGCCTACTATCTGCGCCCTGACTCGTGCCGTCGAAAACGATATCCGCGTCGCAGCCGATGCCCTGCGCTATGCCAAACGCAAACGCATACACACCGGCATCGGAACAAGCGACTATCACATTAAATATAAATTCAACTCCACACGCGAAGAAATCATTGAACGTGCCGTGGCTGCTGTAAAATACGCTCGCCGCTTTGTTGACGAGGTGCAATTTTATGCCGAAGACGCCGGACGCACCGACAACGAATACCTCGCTCGCGTGGTGCAAGCCGTGGTCAAGGCAGGAGCAACAGTGATAAACATCCCCGACACCACCGGATACTGCCTGCCCGAAGACTTTGGCCGCAAAATAAAATACCTCATCGACAACGTTGACGGCATAGAAAACGTCACTATAGCCACCCACTGCCACAACGACTTGGGCATGGCTACGGCCAACACCATGGCGGGCGTGCTCAACGGCGCACGTCAGGCCGAAGTGACAATAAACGGCATCGGCGAACGTGCCGGAAACACCGCCCTCGAAGAGGTGGTGATGATTTGCCGCTCGCACAAAGATCTTGGCATCGACACAAACATCAACGCCTCAAAAATTTGCGGCATCTCGCGCACCGTGTCAAGCCTCATGAACATGCCCGTGCAGCCAAATAAAGCTATTGTTGGCCGCAATGCCTTTGCCCACAGCAGCGGCATCCACCAAGACGGCGTGCTCAAAAATCGCGAGAGCTACGAAATTATCGACCCAAAAGATGTGGGCATCGACGAAAACTCTATCGTGCTCACCGCCCGTAGCGGCCACGCTGCCCTCAAACACCGTCTCAGCGTGCTCGGCGTAAACATTGACGGGCACAAGCTCGACAAAGTGTACCAAGCATTCCTCAAACTCGCCGACCAAAAGAAAGAAATCACCGACGACGACATCCTCATGCTCGCCGGTGCCGACCGCTCGGCCAGCCACGCAATCAAGCTTGATTATCTGCAAGTTACTACAGGTATGGGCGTAAAATCGGTAGCTTGCCTCGGTCTCGACATCGCCGGCGAAAAATTTGAAAGCTCAGCCACCGGCAACGGCCCTGTTGACGCTGCAATCAAAGCCCTCAAGCTTATCATTCGCCGCACAATGACTCTCAAAGAATTTACCATTCAAGCCATCAGCAAAGGCTCTGACGACGTCGGAAAAGTGCACATGCAGGTTGAATACGACGGCGTGCTCTACTACGGCTTCGGCGCCAACACCGACATTGTCACCGCCTCGGTTGAAGCTTATATTGACTGCATAAACAAATTCAAAAAATAACAATGGCTAACACTCTTTTCGACAAAATTTGGGACCGACACGTAGTGCAAAATGTGCCCGACGGCCCCACTCAACTATACATCGACCGCCTCTACTGCCACGAGGTGACAAGTCCGCAGGCTTTTGCCGACATGCGCGAGCGAGGTCTCAAATGCTTCCGCCCCGAACGCATATTCTGCATGCCCGACCACAACACTCCCACTCACGACCAAGACAAAGTGATTGCCGACCCCGTGAGCCGCACACAAGTTGACACACTCGCTAAAAATGCTGCCGACTTCGGTCTCACTCACTTTGGCATGATGCACCCCAAAAACGGCATAATACACGTGGTTGGGCCCGAACTCGGGCTCTCTCTCCCCGGTATGACAATTGTGTGTGGCGACTCGCACACTTCAACACATGGCGCAATGGGAGCCGTGGCCTTCGGCATCGGCACTTCCGAGGTTGAAATGGTGCTCGCCTCGCAGTGCATACTGCAACAGAAGCCCCGCTCTATGCGCATCACCGTCAACGGCACCCTCGCCAAAGGCGTCACCGCAAAAGATGTGGCTCTATACATAATGAGCAAAATGACCACCTCGGGCGCCACCGGATATTTCGTGGAATACGCCGGCGAAGCAGTGCGCAACCTCTCGATGGAAGGCCGTCTGACGCTTTGCAACCTATCAATCGAAATGGGTGCTCGCGGCGGATTTATTGCCCCCGACGACGTGACTTTCAACTACCTCAAAGGCCGCGAATATACTCCGAAAGGCGAAGACTGGGACAAAGCCGTGGCTTATTGGCGCACTCTGCGCAGCGGTGACGATGCCGTCTTCGACAAAGAAGTGGCTTTCGATGCCGCCGACATTGAGCCAATGGTGACTTACGGCACAAACCCCGGCATGGGCATGGGCATATCGCAAAAAATACCCCGCGACGAAAGCGTTTCATTCAAGAAATCGCTTGAATACATGGGCTTTGAGCAAGGCGAAAGCTTGCTCGGCAAAACGGTTGACTACGTATTCTGCGGCTCATGCACCAACGGCCGCATCGAAGACTTCCGCGCCTTTGCCTCAATTGTCAAGGGACGCCGCAAAGCCCCGAATATCGTGTGCTGGCTTGTGCCCGGCTCATGGTCGGTATCTAACCAAATCAAAGCCGAAGGACTTGACAAGATTTTTGCCGAAGCCGGATTTGAGCTGCGTCAACCCGGATGCTCGGCTTGCCTTGCCATGAACGATGACAAAATTCCAGCCGGAAAACTTGCCGTGTCAACCTCAAACCGCAACTTCGAAGGCCGTCAAGGTCCCGGCGCACGCACCGTGTTGGCAAGCCCGCTCGTGGCTGCCGCAGCTGCCGTCACCGGCGTAATCACCGACCCCCGCTCTCTATTATAAAAAACTGCTAGCTCTATGAAACAGAAATTTGACATAATAAAAAGCACATGCGTGCCCTTGCAACTCGAAAACGTTGACACTGACCAGATTATCCCCGCTCGTTTTCTCAAAGCCACAACCCGCGACGAGAAATTCTTTGGCGACAACCTTTTTCGCGACTGGCGATATAATGCCGACGGCTCACTAAACGCCGACTTCGTGCTCAACAACCCAAAATATACTGGCACAATTCTTGTTGCCGGCAAAAACTTCGGCAGCGGCAGCAGCCGCGAACACGCAGCCTGGGCTATTGCCGGATACGGCTTCAGAGTGGTCATCAGCAGCTTCTTTGCCGACATACACAAAAACAACGAGCTCAACAACTTTGTGCTGCCCGT
>CAZYNO010000082.1:0-8111 GCA_964648845.1 uncultured Bacteroides sp. | reverse complement strand
GCTACTCTTCGTGGGTTAACTCAGGCGCTATCGACCTCAGCAAATACACCGGCACAGTCTACATCGGCTGGCGCTACTATGCTACTGCCGACTCTAACTACGCTACCTGGTGCCTCGACAACGTAATTCTCGGCGAAGGCGCAGGTTCGGGCTCGGGTTCAGGCTCTACCGACCCCGAAACTCCGACCACCCCCACAAGCGGCTATCTCGGTGATTTCAACAGCTTCAACGACAGCACAGCCAAATCAAGCTACGGCACATACACCAATGCTACCGGCTGGACTGCCACAAACTGCGCAATCCTCGGTGGCCTTGACAGCGGCACTGACTCTAACCCCTACTTCACATTCATCGGCAGCGGCACAACACTCGCTCCCACAATGAATGGTAAGACCACCGCTCTCGGCACAATCGTATCGCCCACACTCACCGGCGGCATCAAAACGCTGACTTTCAACTACGGCTTCGCATTCTCCGACACAAAATGTCAGTTCACCGTCACCGTCAAAGACACAAGCGGCAACGTGGTTAAAGAAGACACCGTGACCCTCGACAGCATCACTAAACTTAGCGCTTACGAATACTCACTCGACGTTAACTACACCGGCGACTTCACCATCGAACTTGCCAACCAAGGATACTCAAACTCTACGTCTAACAAAGACCGTGTGAGCATCTGGAACCTCACCTGGACCAAGTAAAAATTTCACACTCTCAAATATCAGCACTCCCGGCCACTCGGTCGGGAGTGCTTTTTTATGCTAACTTATCCAAATATTTGCGCAAATGCTTGTAAATTGCGCAAATAAACACTACCTTTGCTAACAAAGTTGACATAAAATAGCAAAAAGACATACAAATGTAACATTTGATGTCCATTCCAATAGGTATTGCTAACATATGGATATATTTGCTGAATTATCAGCTTCTTACAGATTATTTTTCCGGCATCGAACGATGAATATTTTTTGATGTCGAACTCATAAAAAATAATAACGAATATACAAATATATTAACCTATAGTAAAACGTATGAACAGACTAAAGAAAGTATGTATGCTCTGCGCTTTGGCATTGGCCGGCTTCACTGCTGCTAACGCCGAAAACACAGCGTACCTCAAACTCAACTTCAAAGCAGAAGAGTCTCCCGTGTTTTATCTTGTGGCTAACAACCCCTCTATCACCTTCGACGCAGACAACATGATTGTGTCGGTTGGCGAAGAGTCTGTTACCTATAGCCGCAGCAATCTTGATGGCTTTGAATTTGTTTCTGCCTCATCAGGTGTCAACGACCTTTTTGCTGCCGACGCATCATGGTCATTCGATGGCAACCTCCTGCAAATCAACAACTCTGAGGCTACAAGCCTTAAAGTCTACGACGTCAACGGCCGCCAAGTAGCCGAAGCTACCGCTGCCAACGGCGCCCTCTCTGCCGATTTGAGCAACCTCAGCCACGGTGTTTATCTCGTGAACCTGCAAGGCTCAAAATCATTTAAAATCATAAAATAACAACCTTCCGAATTTTATCTTCATGAAACTACGTTTACCCCTATTATCACTTGCAGCTATGGTAGCAGCTTCAGCAATGAACATCTCTGCTGCTAATAACTTTGTTAAGCCCCGCATTGCCCCCAAAGCAAACAACATCACCACAAAAGCCATCCAAAAGCTCACCATGCAATATGGCATCGCAGCATTCTACACTGCAAGCTATGGCTCAACTGAAGATGTTAACAACTACTACCTCATCCTCTCTAACTCATCAGACACCGAATACGTTTCAACTTCAGGCGACATCTCAGCCAACGACGCATTCGCTGCCTGCATTGACCTCTATGCCGCAAACGGCACAAGCGACGCGTTGGTTGAAGGCGTCTACAAAGCAAGCACCTCTAACGACGACATGACCTACGACACCGAATACTCGTACATTCTCTACTACGACAACACCGGTGCCGGCACATTAGTTAGCAGCTTTGAAGAAGATATCACTGTTGTCAAAAACGATGACGGCACATACACCATCTCTACAGTGTTGCCCGTCAACGGCATCGATACCGACTTCATTTACACCGGCAAAATTCCCCTCGGTGCAAGCAGCTCAAGCAGCGTTTATCCCTCAATCAAACGCGACGTTGAAGTGCAATTCACCGGCGGTTGCGGTTTCTACTACGGCAACTTGATGGAAAACCACACCGGTAACTTCATCGTGCGCCTCTTCGACTGCGACTTTGCCACTACCGGCGACTTTGTTGCTTCAGAAGGTCTCAGCATCAACGCTATGTTCTTCACCAAATATCTCTCTGAAGACCAAACAAAAGTGCTTGAAGACGGCACATACACTTTCGGTCGTTCACTTGAACGCGGCACAATCTTCCCCGGCATGGAAGTTGACTACAGCGACATGACCGTGCCCTACGGTACTTACTTGTGGGAGAAAAACTCTAAATACAGCGGCGGTTACGCTTACGGCTACTTGACCGACGGCTACATGACCATCGCTTCAACCGAAGAAAACGGCGAAAAAGTTTACGACATCACCATCATCGGCACAACCGACCTCTCTTACAGCGTTAAAGCCACATATCACGGCACCCTCACCTTCGAAGACAAAGCTTCATACTCTTCAGGCGGTTTGATTTCTACTCTCACCGACGACGTTGAGATGGACCTTTCGCCCATCAAAGTTTGCCGCGCTTACAACGGTGGCACCTACACCAACCAAGAGAACGTTACCGTGCAATCATTCATCCTCGACATCGGTTCTCCCTCAGGTAAAGACAGCGGTACTATCGATGAGCCCACCGGCGTTGCCGACATCATCCGCATCGAATTCCTCTGCCCCCAAGGCACTCGTCAAATCCTACCCGGCACCTACTCAGTGCTCGACAGCGACTACACTCAATACTTCCAACCCTATGCTGCTCGCCAAGGTTACTTCTCTAAAAAAGGCAACGGCGAATTGGTAGGTACTCGCTACAACCACTACCAAACAGGCCGCTGGTTGGTATTCGACGAATGGTCACCCGCAATGTCAGGTACTATCGGTGTCAAAGTTAACGATGACGACACATACACCTTCAACATCAACGTAAAAGACGATGGCGAATACTACGTTACCGGCGACTGGACAGGCCCCATGTCACTGATGTACGACCCCAACAGCATCGCAGGCGTTAACGACATCACAAGCGACGCTAACGTTGAGCTCCGCCAAGTTGCCGACAAAGAATTCAGCTTCTCTGCTCCCGTCAACTGGACTGCTTTCTCAACAACCGGCGCTAAAGTTGCCGAAGGTGTGCAATCTACCGAAGTAAACCTTTCAAACCTCAGCAACGGCATCTACGTGCTCAAATTTAACAACAACACACAAAAAGTAGTAATCAAATGATGAAACAAATAATAGCAGCCCTCTCTTTATCGCTCGCCTTCGGTGCTTGGGCTGACGAGCAAGCAGTTCTCAATGTGAACCTTGCTGATGGCAGCACAAAAACCTTCAACGTCAACGAAGCCGGCGTATTCTCAGGCGCTTTCACAAACGACGGCGCTTCGCTCGAACTCCAACAAGACGGCTCTGCCATCTCTACATTCAACGTTGCCGACATCACCAAAATGTCGGTTGGCAAAACCGCTTTGGCTCTCTCGGTGATTATGCCCGACGGCACTCAATACAACTACAATTCGCTCCCCACATTGTTGCGCGAAACGTCTGAGTCAATCGGCGACCCCACCTACTTCGGTCTCGGCACCGTTACCTCTACCACCGCAAAAGGTCTTTGCGACGGTGAATTCGGCTTGTACCTTTCTTTCAGCCCTTCAGTTATCAACAAAGGCGAATTTGACGTTGCAAGCTACGGCAGCAGCTTCAAAGTGCAACTTGTGAAATATACCGAAGGTGGCCGCGAGTGGTTGCTCGAGTCGCCCGTATCCGGCACAATCAGCTCTTCGCTCAACGCTAAAACCAAAGCAGAGACTATCAACATTCACGTGCTCTACGAAGACGGCACCGAGCTCCTCGCTGCATACAGCGGCGTGCCCACCGACTTGGCAGAAGGCTCAATGAGCGACATGATACCCGACCAAGTTTACGACAACGTCTTGTTGCACTACAATGCTGACAGCGTTTTGACAACTTCAGCCACTATCACCGGCTACTCTACAGCCACCAAGAAGAGAAACGGTGAGTCTCAAATTCGCTTCACATTCTCAACTGACCCTCAGTTGACATACAGTTCTTCACAATTCTACATTCAAGTATCGCCCACGGTCATCAACAAAGGCAAAATGAGTGCTCCCGACGCTCCTGAATACTCATGGATTTTCAAATACGGTGAAATTGAATTGTATTCTAACGAACCCCACGCAAGCAGTGCTGACTCGGGCTACTATAAGAACCTTGCCGACAACGGCACATTCCGCGTAGACCAAAACGAAGACGGTACATACAACATTTTCTTCGATATCCAATTCTTCTACAACAACGCCGCAAACAACCTTGTCCACAGTGGCAACCCCTCGCGCGTGATTGTTAACTTTAACTCTGCCAACGCAGGCAAATAATCACAGATAAAAACCTAAGAAACTCTTATAAGTCACATATCAACAATATATGGCTTATAAGAGTTTTCGGTTTAAAAAATCCTAATAATAGACGTGAAAAAGAAAAATTTAATTGCAGCTTTATCGTTGACATTAGCTTTCGGCGCTAATGCTCAAAAGCTCACCCCACAAACCGTGGCTTTCTTGCAAAACAGAAAAACTACCGCCACTACCGAGCAAAAAGCTCTGCGCAAAAAAACTCTCAAAGTTGAAGAAAACAACGCCGAGACTTTCAAAGCATTCATCACCCTCAAAGACGCTTCAGCTGCCGAGTTGCTCAAAAACTACGGCGTGAAGGTTATGGCAAGCTGGGACAACTATGTCACCGCTGTCATCCCCGTTTCTGCCGTTGAAGACCTTATCGCGTGCGATGAAGTTGAAAATATTGCTATCGGTAATAAAGTCACCCCCCTGCTCGACTACGCTCGCCAATGGACATACGCCGAAGAAGTGCTTACTAACGCTGACAACGTGCTTCCACAAGCCTACACCGGCAAAGGCGTTATCGTTGGTGTTATCGACACCGGTCTCGAATTCAACCACCGCGCGTTCCGCAACAGCGACGACACCGAGCTGCGCATCAAACGCGTTTGGGACCAAAACAAAACCGGCGCTGCTCCCGAAGGATACGACTACGGTGCCGAATTTTCAAACGCCGATGCCATTCGCAACGCTAAATACGACACATCCGACAGCTATCACGCAACTCACGTAACAGGCATCGCTGCAGGCTCTATCATCAGCGGCAGTGACTACAACGGCATGGCCCCCGATAGCGAAATCGTATTCGTCAGCATGGGCAACAACGGCGAAGATGTCGACATCGTCAACGGTGTAAAATACATCTTCGACTACGCCGAAAGCGTTGGCAAACCTTGCGTAATCAACATGAGCCTCGGCTCTCACCAAGGCCCTCACGACGGATCTTCGGTGCTCGACAAATTCTTTGCCACACAAGTTGGCGAAGGCCGCCTGTTGGTTGGCGCTTGCGGCAACGAAGGTAGCGGCGAGCAACACGCCTACAAAGAATTTACCGCCGGCGACACCACATTCCGCACGGCACTCGGATACAACGACTCTACCTCGCCCGCAAATACCGGCATTGAGATTGTCGGCTCTAAAGACGCCGGCGAAAACCTCAAAATCAGAGTAGCTGTTATCGACATCACCAAAAAAGGCAAGGTTGTATCTCAATCTGACACATACACTTGCTCATCGCGCAACATCCTCGGCGACGCTGCGCTCGTGAAGACTTTCACATACTCTGAAGTCGGCACCGACGCTTACTTCTACATCTATCCCGGTGTTGACGGCGACCGTCCTTGCTTCTACATCGAGTCGTACTGCACAAAACTCGACGCTAACCGCAAACTCGCCATCATTGCCGAAGGCGTGGAAGGCGACGAAGTGCACGCTTGGAACCTCACCGGCTACGACTTTGTTCAACCCGCAAATGCCACAACATTCACTGCCGGCGACAACATCTTCACCGTAGGTGAAATTGGCGGTGTGAGCCCCGACGTCATCTCTGTTGGCTCTATGAACTCGCGCAACTACTTCCCCGTATATTGGGCTACCGGTTGGTATGGCGTTGCAGCCGAGCAAGAAACCGGCTATGCAAGCTACTTCACCAGCCAAGGTCCCACACTCGACCGCCGCATCAAACCCGATGTTTCAGCTCCAGGCTACCTCCTCATCTCGTCGGTTAACACCTACTACGGCCAATCGTCAAACTACTGGCCCGGCAAAACTGCAGACGACCAATCGCCCATGGCCACCGGTCGTGTGCAAGACAAAAACGGCAACTATTACTACTACTCTTTCGACGCCGGCACATCTATGTCGTCGCCTTGCGTAACAGGTATCATTGCCCAATGGCTCGAAGCCGACCCCACACTCACAACAGCACGTGTGCTCGACATCCTCGCCAACTCTTGCAACCGCTCTGACCGCACTTTGGAATATCCCAACAACCTCTACGGCTACGGCATCATCAGCTCGCTCGGAGGTTTGAAATACATGCTCGGCCTCACCGGTGTTGACTCTAACATCACTGTCGACGCCGACATCAAAGTGTGGAGCGACCGCAATGCAGGCTTGATTTATTGCAACGCTACCGACAATGCAAGCGTTGACATCTACGCTGCAAGCGGTGCCCTGGTTGGCAAATACACTCTCAACGGCAACGACACCATCGACGCCTCAACATGGCAACACGGTGTGTATGTTGTAACCGTCAAGACCGCCACCACAACCAAAACCCAAAAGGTAATATTATAAAACAATTGCCATAACCAACAACCGAAAAGCCCCGTCGGCACATGCCAACGGGGCTTTTCTCTGTCATATATATAATATGCGTATCGTTTACTTACCGATAACTTTGAGCAGCTCTACGTCGAAGATAAGAGTTGCATTCGGACCGATAACACCGCCTGCACCTTGGGGGCCGTAAGCAATGTTTGAGGGGATGTAAAGGCGCCATTTTGAGCCGGCTTTCATCATTTGAAGAGCCTCTACCCATCCGGCAATAACTTGTGTAACGCCAAAGGTTGCGGGGACGCCGCGTTCTACTGATGAGTCGAACACTGTGCCGTCGATAAGTTTACCGGTGTAGTGCACTTCAACTTGGTCGTCTTTGGTGGGTTGTGCGCCGGTGCCTTCGGTGAGCACTTCGTATTGCAAACCTGAAGCTGTGACGTTCACTTCGGGACGTTTTGCATTTTCGGCGAGGAATTGCTCACCTGCTTTTTGGTTCACCTCAGCCATCTTGGCTGCAGCTTCTTGTTGTTTCTTTTCCATCTCGCCAAAGAAGCTTTGTATCTCGGCTTTGGCTTCGTCGTACGACATTTTGGGTTTAGCACCTGCATATACAGCTGCTACGCCGTCGGCAAAATCTTGCACGTTGATGTGCTCGATGCCAGAGGCTTTAAAGTTGTTGCCCATGCTCAGTCCGAGAGCATAGCTGATGCGGTCGAGTTGATTGTTGTCCATAATTTTGGTTATATATTTTGGGGATTATTTTTTTGCGGGAACATATCTGCGCAAGAATATCTCGGTGGGGAAGTGGTCGGAATATCCGTTGAGGAACGAGCCCGAGGCATACGTGCGCAGCGGATAGCCCTGGCGCGAGCCTTCGGTGTCCTTCAGGAAGTCGCGATTGAGCACTTCGGCACGCCAGAAGTTCCAACGAGTGTCCGAGCTTGTTGCAAGATTGCCCGACACGATGATTTGGTCAAAGAGATTCCATGAGCTCTTATAAGCAAGTGTGCCTATGCCTTGGTTTAGTTTCTCCCAAAAAGCATTGTAGAAGCCGTGAGGCTTGGCGTCTTTAATCTTGCGTTTTGCCTCCAACACTTTAGCCACAGATTTGTCTTGCGGGTCGTCGTTAAGGTCGCCCATAATGATTACGCCCATGTTGGGGTCTACCTGCCACAGCGAGTCGCTGATAGCTTTGCACAGACGAGCGGCAGCCTCGCGGTTGGGCGACGATTGCTCTTGTCCGCCAAGGCG
>CAZYNO010000081.1:0-8125 GCA_964648845.1 uncultured Bacteroides sp. | reverse complement strand
GGACGCAAGATTTTCATTCTTGAAAGAGGAGTTCGATTCTCCTATGGGCTACTCCCTGAGCACTAATGCAATCCATTAGTGCTTTATTTGCGTATATATACACCAACATTACAGTGCAAATAAATTTGGTGGGCTGAAGGTTTTTTCGTAAGTTTGCGTCATCATGTTAAACTTCACTCCTATGGCTCGACTGCTGATGAATCGCAGCGTCGAGGCTGCGCAGAGCTGGCGCGGCCAAAATATCAAAACAGTGCAATGCAACCAACTTGCGCGCATCACAGCGCAAGGCGCAAAAACAAAATACGGCACAACGCATGGCTTAACAGCCACCGACAGCTACGACACGTACAAACGTCAGCTGCCGGTGCAACCCTATCCGGCCATACGCCCGTATGTGATGCGCATGGTCAACGGCGAGGCCGACGTGCTGTGGCCGGGAGTGACACGCCGCTTCGCACAATCGTCAGGCACCAGCGACGGCAAAAGCAAATACATACCCATCACCGACGACTCACTACACACCAACCACTACCGCGGCGCCGCCGATGTGGTGGCACACTACCTGCATCTACACCCCGAGAGCCGCATGTTCGCCGGCAAAGGCTTTATCCTCGGCGGCAGTTTTGCCAACGAACTGACGCTGCCGCCAAACGTGCGTGTCGGCGACCTGTCAGCGAACCTTATCGAGAACATCAATCCCCTCGTAAATCTTGTGCGCGTGCCGTCGAAAGACATTGCACTGATGAGCGATTGGCGCGAAAAACTTCCCGCCTTGGTCGAAGCCTCGCGACATGCCGACATCACAAACATCTCGGGCGTGCCGTCATGGTTTCTCACCGTCATCAAAGAGGTTATTAAGGCCGAAGGTGCACAAACAATCCACGACGTATGGCCAAATCTTGAGGTGTTCTTCCACGGCGGCATATCAATGCAGCCATATCGCAGCGAATACGCCCGCCTCACCGACCCGGAGCGCATGCACTATTTCGAGACCTACAATGCATCAGAAGGATTTTTTGCCGTGCAAGACCGCGACGAAGCCGGAGCCATGCTCCTGCTGCTCGACGCCGGAGTGTTCTACGAATTTGTACCCCTCGACGAGGCCGACGACACTCACCCCGAACATGCCGTAGCCGCCTGGCAAGTGGAAGAAGGTAAGACTTACGCACTCGTCATCACAGCCATGAACGGGCTGTGGCGCTACCCCATCGGCGACACCGTGCGCATAGTCTCAGCCGACCCTCTGCGCATAGTCATCGCAGGGCGTACCAAGCACTATATCAACGCATTCGGCGAAGAAGTGATGGTCTACAACACCGACGCCGCAATAGCACGCGCTTGCGCCGACACCAACGCCGCCGTGGCAAACTACACCGTGGCACCGATATTTGCCGAAGGCGGCAACCACGGACGCCACCAATGGCTCATAGAGTGGCTGCGCAAACCCGCCGACATAGCCACATTTGCCCGCATCCTTGACGAAGCCTTGCAAGCCGAAAACAGCGACTACCAGGCAAAGCGTGCCGGCAGCATATTTCTCGACCAACTCACCATCACCGAAGCTCGCCCGGGCCTTTTTGACGACTGGTTGGCAAGCACCGGGAAACTCGGTGGACAACGCAAAGTGCCGCGCTTGAGCAACGACCGCACAATCATATCCGCCATAACAAATCTCGATTAGCATTACTTGCAGAGCATCAGATTGTTAAAAACTTGCGCGTGCGCGTATCTTTATTTGCAAAAAAAGCAATAATTAGAAAAATTGTTGTAATTTTGACAGATAATTACGAATCAAGCACAAAATTTCACTAATTATACTTGTAACACAAAAATTTATGAGACTAAAACTGTTCCTGTTAGCGTGTCTAACGGCTGTACTGCCGATGGTTGCGCAAACTTCGAATCTCGTCGGAGTTGTTGTGAACGGCTCTACCGGCGCTCCCGTCGAGGGTGCCTCGGTGTCACTGCGCAATAGCGGTGTCGAAGCCAACACTAATTTCTCAGGAGACTTCAGCCTGAATGCCAAATCGGGAGGCAGCGACCTTCTGATTGTGGTGTGCGACGGCTACGAAGCTTACAGCCGCGAGGTTGCCCTCGCCGGCAAATCAATCACCCTTGGCCAGATTCGCTTGAACCCGACTTCAATCGAAGACGAGTATTATGGCGACGCTTCCGACATGGTATACGACGAAGCATTGCTTGAAAACGAAGAAGGCAACTCGCAAGGCATCGCCGCACTCACCGGTGCCAACGACAACCTCTACTACAACACCGCAAGCTACAACTTCGGTCCGATGTACTTCAAATTCCGCGGCTATCAAAACCAATACCAAAATGTCACCATGAACGGTGTTGACATGAACGACCCCATCCGCGGTAACTTCAACTTCTCAAGCCTGCTCGGCCTCACAAGCCGTGCATTCCGCAACAAGAGCACAGCCGTAGGCGTTGACGCAGCATCATACAGCTTCGGCGACCTCGGAGGCTCGGTGAACTATAACACCATCACCGACACATACGCTCCCGGCTTCAACGGCTCACTTGCCTACACCAACGCAAACTACATGTTCCGCGCCATGGCAAGCTACTCAAGCGGCATGAACAAACACGGTTGGGCATACACCATTGCTGCCAACGGCCGCTACGCTAAAGAAGGCGTGATTGAAGGCACATTCTACAACTCGGGCGGTTTGTTCTTCTCAATCCAAAAAGCTCTCAGCTCAACACACTCACTGACATTGACAGCCTTCGGCGGCCCCACACAACGCGCCACCGCATCTGCCACATACCAAGAAGTGTACGACCTCGTAGGCTCAAACCTCTACAACCCCAACTGGGGCTACCAAAACGGCAAAAAACGTTCGTCGCGCGTCATCGACTCGTTCGACCCCACAGTGATGCTCACTTGGCTCTACAAAAACCAAAAGACAACACTCAACACCACTGCAGCAATGCGCTGGGTGAACTACAGCCAATCAGCTTTGCAATACTACAAAGCCAACGACCCCAACCCCACATACTATCGCTATCTTCCCTCGTACTACGACGACAACGAAGAGCAATACAACCTCTACACCAACCTCTGGACATCTAAAGACCCCTCTACAACTCAAATCAACTGGGACAATCTTTACCAAATCAACTACTTGAACAACGTGCAAAACGAAAATTTGAGCGAAGCCAACAAAAAAGGTTCGAGCTACATCCTCGAAAACCGTCACTCAAATCAGTTCAACGCCATGTTCAACTCATACATCAACCACCGTCTCAACGACCAATTCTCATTGCAAGCAGGCGTAAGCTTCAACTACACTAAAGCCACCTACTTCAAAACTGTTGGCGACTTGCTCGGTGGTGAATTCTGGATAGATATCGACCCATTCAGCGACCGCGACATAACCCTCGCTCCCGACAACTTGCAGAACGACCTCGACAACCCCAACCGTCGCGTCACCGTTGGCGACCGCTTCGGCTACTACTACAACATCTACTACAACAAAGCCCACGGCTGGTTGCAAAACACCTTCACCTCTCGCCACTGGGATGTGAACTACGGCATCGACCTCAGCTACACTCAATTCTACCGCAACGGTCACATGCGCAACGGCCGCGCTCCCCAAAACTCACTCGGCAAGAGCCAAGTGCTCAGCTTCGACAACGCACAAGTTAAAGCCGGCGCAACCTACAAGCTCAACGGTCGCAACTACTTCTCAGCCCACATAATGTACGGCACACGTGCTCCGCTCGCTGACCAAGTGTTTGTTGCTCCGCGCGTGAAAAACACCGTTGTTGACGGCGTTGAGTCGGAACGCGACTTTACTATGGACGCTACATACGGCTGGAACTACCGTCGCTTCCGCGGTTCAATCACTGCCTACTACACCGACATGAGCAACGTCATTGAGCGCACCGGTTTCTACGACGACCGCTACAACACTTACGCAATCTACGCTTTGCAAGGCGTGCGCAAAGTGAACAAAGGCGTAGAACTCGGCATGTCATACAAAATCACACCCTCATTGACTGCAACATTTGCCGGCACATACGCCCGCTACCAATACAAGAACAACCCCAAAGGCACACGTTCATTCGAAAACGGCCTTTACGCCGACACCACTCAAACCGTTTACCTCAAAAACTACTACGCCGGTTCTACCCCCCAAGTAGTTGGTAACCTCGGTCTCGACTGGGCTGCTCCCAAAAACTGGTTCTTCGGCATCAACGGCACATGGCAAGGCGACGCTTACGTAAACCTCTCGCCCGCATATCACGAAGAGCTCCCCGACTTGTGGAAAACCATCCCCAACTGCACCGAAGAACTTCTTGCAGCCAAAGTCAAAGAACTCTCAACACAGGACAAACTCAAAGACGCCTTCTCACTCAACATCTCAATCGGCAAATTGCTTTACATCAACCGTAAGGTGTCAATGAACTTCAACCTCAACATCAACAATGTGCTCAACAACAAAAACGTTGTTACCTATGCATATCAACAAGGCCGCATCGACACTTCAAACTACGACCGCAATGCATACCCCAACCGTTACACTTACGCACAAGGTATCAAACTGTTCTTAAATGCAGGTATCCGTTTCTAAGGCTAACTCAAAAATACGAACCACAATGAAAAAATCATTAATATACATAGCAACAGCTCTGTTAGGCGTCACCGCCTTCAGCTCATGCGACGACAATTTTGAGCAACCCCCATTGTCGATACCTACGGCTACCATCACAGCCAACACAACTATTGCCGACCTCAAAGCCGCCTTCTACTCGTCTGACAACAACTACGCCACCCTCGTAGGCCAAAAAGACGACGGCAGCAACTACATCATCCACGGCACAGTGATCACAAGCGACGAAGCCGGCAACTTCTTCAAACAAGTTGTTATTGCCGACGAAACATCAGCAATCCAGCTCGACGTTGATGCTTACGACCTCTACGAGTCATATCAAGTGGGTCAAGACGTGGTTATCGACGTCACCGGCCTCTATGTCGGCGCTTACGGCAAACTCATGCAAATCGGCGCTGCCCCCTCAGGTACATACCTCTACCCCGGCCGAGTTGACGAAGACACATTCGGCACTCACGCACAAGTTAACGGCCTCTCGCACCCCGAGAACGTTGTTGCTCAAACAGTGACTATCGAAGAGCTCAACACCATCAAAGATAACACCACCGATTGGCTCAACTGGCAATGCCGCCTCGTGACAATCGACAACGTGAAATTTGAAGACGCAGGTCGTCAGCCGCTCGCCACTTCAGGCAGCAGCGTCAGCCGCACCATCACCGACGAAGCCGGCAACACCATCATCGTCTACACCAGCGGCTACAGCGACTTCTACGACTATATCTGCCCCACAGGCACCGGTAGCATCACCGCCGTGCTCAGCTGCTATAACAACAACTGGCAACTCCGTCTCAACGACATGAGCGGCCTCGTTGGCTTCGACGAATTCACCAAAGAAGCTACTCCCGTAGTGCTCGAAGGCGACGGCACTGAAGACAAGCCCTACACCGTGACCGACGTCAAAAACGGCGCAACAAGCAGCGAGGCTTGCTGGGTGAAAGGCTACATAGTTGGTTGGGTTGACGGCCAAGTGCTCAGCACCGGCGCTAACTTCAACTCATCGGCAACTTCGCAAACCAACGTGCTCATCGCCGCATCGGCCGATGTGACAAGCGTTGCCGACTGCTTACCCATACAATTGCCTTCAGGCGACATCCGCACCGCCGTTAACCTCAAAGACAACCCCGACAACCTCGGCAAACTCCTTGAGATTAAAGGTAGCATTGAGTCGTACTTCGGCGCCACCGGTGTTAAGTCGGCCACAGAATGCAAGATTGATGGCAAAGCACCCTCAACAAGCGGCGGGTCAACAACCACAGGCACTACAATCTACTCAGAGACTTTCACCGCCGGCATCGGCAAATTCCAAATTGTTGACGTTCTCACCAACGAAAACGTATCAGCCATCTGGGCACAATCGTCAAGCTACGGCATGAAAGCCACCGGCTATGCAAGCTCTAACAACTATGCTACCGAGTCGTGGTTGGTATCGCCCGAAATCAACCTCACCGGCGCAAGCAACGTTTCAGTTTCGTTCACCCAAGCGCTCAACTACTTCACAAGCATCGACGTTGCTAAAGACGAAGCAGCACTCATGATTCGCGAGTCAGGCAAAGACTGGTCACAAATCACCGGCTACACCTATCCCGAGTCATTGGGCTGGACCTTCACCGACTCAGGCGCTATCGACCTCAGCGCTTACGTTGGCAAAACCGTGCAATTTGCTTTCCGCTACACATCAACAGCCACCAAGGCCGGCACATGGGAAATCAAAACATTCACCGTGACAGGCAACGGAGGCAGCGTTGGCAGCAATCCCGGCAAATAAGCTAACCACTATCAACAACTAACTTTAAAATCTCATACACTTAAGATATGAACAGTTTAAAAACATATATGGCATGGTTGGTAGCCGGCTTGGCAGCTGCAGCCGGTCTCAGCGCTTGTCAAAACGACTTTGACGCGCTCGAGATGACCGCTCCCGTGGCAAGCAATACGCCTAACACCACAATCCTTGAGCTCAAGCAAAAGTATTGGGACGATGCCACAAACTATATCGACACTATCGGCGTGCGCGACGACGGCTCGCACTACATCATCCACGGCACCGTTGTGTCAAGCGACGAAGCAAGCAACGTTTTCAAAAGCTTGGTAATACAAGACGGCAGCGCTGCTATGGCAATCTCGGTTAACTCTTACAACCTCTACCTCAAATATCGCCAAGGCCAGGAAATCGTTATCGACGCTACAGGCATGTACATCGGCAAATACAACGGTCTCCAACAACTCGGCTACCCCGAATGGTACGAGAACGGCAACGCCTGGGAAGCCTCTTTCATGTCGCCCGAATTTTTCGCGCAACACGTAGAGCTCAACGGCCTGCCCAACGTAGCAGCTATCGACACTCTCGAGATTAACTCGTTCAGCGAGCTGCCCGCCACCACCGACGGCTTGATGCAATATCAAAGCCGCTTGGTGCGCTTCAACAACGTTGCATTCACCAACGGTGGCAAAGAGCAATTCTCAACCTACCACTCAAGCGGTGTTAACCAAACCATCAGCGACATCGACGGCACAACTCTGCCCGTGCGCACCAGCGGTTACTCTAACTTCTGGAACAACACCCTTCCCGAAGGCCGCGGCGACGTTGTCTGCATCCTTTCATACTACGGCTCTACCGGCTGGCAACTCATTCTCAACGACTATGCCGGCTGCATGAACTTTGGCAATCCCACCATCGCTTCAGGCTCAGAGTCTAATCCCTGGACCGTAGAACAAGCCGTAGCTCTCGAGCAAGCAGGCTCAGTGAAGAGCGGCTGGATCACCGGCTACATCGTTGGTGCTGTTGGCCCCGAAGTTACTACAGTGTCTAGCAACAGCGACATCGAGTGGACATCTACCCCGATACTCGACAACACTCTTGTTATCGGTGCTACTCCCGACACCAAAGATCTCTCTGAAGCCCTCGTCATCGAGCTTACTTCAGGCAGCACTCTACAAACCTACGGCAACCTTGTCAACAACCCCGGCGTTTACGGCAAGCAAATCTGGATACAAGGCACGCTCGACAAAGCCATGGGCACTTACGGCATCACCGGCAACACCGGCGCTAACGGCACATGGAAGATTGACGGCGTTGACACCTCGGCTGTGACATCTATCAACCAAAACTTTGATGCTGCTACCTCACTGCCCGACGGCTGGACTCAAAAACAAGTAGCAGGCACCAAGACTTGGTACGTGCCCACATACGACAACAACAACTACGCTTCAATGACCGGATACAAGGGCACTGCTCCCTTCGACTCTTGGTTGTTCACCCCGGCTGTTAACATCAGCATGGTCAGCAACAAAGTGCTTTCGTTCGACACTCAAGTTGCAGGTTACGGCTCTACTACCACCGTATTCGAAGTTTACGTGCTCAACAGCACCGACCCCGAAACAGCAACACTCAAAGACAAGCTCACAGTCACTCTCCCCACAGCCACAGCTTCAGGCTACTCTTCGTGGGTTAACTCAGGCGCTATCGACCTCAGCAAATACACCGGCAC
>CAZYNO010000080.1:0-8153 GCA_964648845.1 uncultured Bacteroides sp. | reverse complement strand
CGCCAACGGTGTCGGCAACATCAACCTTGGGAGTCTCAACAAACGACACGTTGCCGGGGGTGAAGACATAGCTGCCGTTAACACCGCAAGTGAGTATGAGCATCTTCAGATTGTATTTGCCCAGCAATATCCAGCACTTGTCTTGCAAGTCAATGCCGGGATAGCCGAACATGCGGCTCACTGTCACCAGCTCTTCATCGTTGATCTTGAGTATGTTGCAGCGGTGCATCGAGTTGCACAATATCTCTTTGTTGTAGAAGCCTTGGCGCAGGTTGATGTCGAAGATTATCAGCGGATTGTTTTCTTCGGGTATAGCTTCAAGAAAACGCATCATTGTGTTGCGCGACACCACGTTGCGCTGTGCCAGTGAGCCGAAGCACACGGCTTGTGTGCGCTGAGCAAGCTGCTCGAGGTGTGCGGTGTAGGGGATATTGTCCCATGCCACGTTCTCTTTGATGTCGTATTGAGGCACGCCGTTTTGGTCGAGTTGCACTTGCACGGTGCCGGTGTTGTAGGGCACGCGCTCAACGAGCATGTGCAGCTTTTTCTCGTTGAAATTGTCAACAATCTCGTCGCCGAGCTTGTCATTGCCTACGGCGCTGACAACTGTGCCGTCGAGTCCGAACTGCGACACGTGATATGCAAAGTTTGCCGGTGCACCGCCAATTTTCTTGCCTTCGGGCAGGACATCCCAGAGGGCCTCGCCCATGCCAACTACTACTTTATTTTTCATGATTGGTTTTATGCTTTAATTTTAGTGATGTAATAAGTCAAATAGATAACTCCCACGGTCATCACGGCCACTGCGCCGAGTTGGTTGCCGGCAAAGTCGCTGGCAAAGCCCATGGCCAAGGGGAAGATTGTGCCGCCAAACAAGCCCATAATCATGAGACCTGATATTTCATTCTTCTTTTCGGGCATATTGTTGAGCGCTTGTGCAAAGATAATAGAAAATACGTTAGAATTGCCAAATCCGATGAGAGCAATGCAAACATATATTGCCATTGCAGAGTCGAATACAAACAATCCGACCATTGCGGCAAGCATTGCAAATACGCTGATAGCAAAGAATATTCGCGACGACATGCGGCTCAACAAATACGAGCCAAGCAAGCATCCGCCGGTGCGGAAGATGAAGTAAAGACTGGTGGCAAATGCGGCTTCGTCGATTGTCATGCCAAGTCGCTCCATCAAAATTTTGGGCGCTGTGGTGTTGGTGCCAACATCAATGCCCACGTGGCACATAATGCCGAGAAACGACAGCAATACAAACGGTTTGGCAAGCAGTGCAAAGCATTGTCCGAATCCTGAAGCTTTGTCTGATTTCTCTTCTTGTATGGGTGTGGCTCCAAGCAGAGATATTGCAAGCAAGCACACTGCAGCATAGATGGGGAAGAGCACGCGCCAACCGAGACCGAGGGTGGGGATGGCTGATGTGGCGCCCCACATCACGATGTAAGGAGCAAGGAACGATGCTATGGCTTTTACAAACTGTCCGAAAGTGAGTGTACCGGCAAGCTTGTCGCCTTTTATAAGGTTAGATACCAACGGATTGAGCGAAGTTTGCATCAATGCGTTGCCTATGCCCAAAAATGAGAATGCTATGAGCATCACATTATAGCCGGCGCCGAAGATTGGCACCAACAGCGAAGCCAATGTCACTATCAAGCTGAGCATTACGGTCTTTTTGCGACCAATCTTATTCATTAACAGCCCGGTAGGTACCGAGAAAATTAAAAACCAGAAGAATACAAGCGACGGAAATATGTTTGCTTGTGAGTCGGTTAAGCTGAGGTCGGCTTTCACATAGTTTGACGCTATGCCCACGAGGTCAACAAAACCCATTACGAAAAAGCAGAACATCACAGGCGCAATTTGCGCAAATGAGCTGCGTTGAGTTGTTGTGTTACTATTCATGATAATTATTTTTTAATGTTCAATTGATAGATGTTCAGCGAGTTTAGTCGCGCTGTTGATGTGTTTGTCGCTATTGACAAGTCGGTGTAGGGTGTTGTTGGAAACACCAAGTTTGTCATTGCAAAGCGGCCTTCGCTGTCAAATGCCTCAATGCTGCAACGGTCTATAAACAGACGCAAAGTTTGCTTGTTGCTTGTGCTGTGCAGCGGTGCTATGGTTGTGCACGGAAAGGCGGTGCTGAAGTCGGTGATGCCGCTCTCTTTGCGGTTCATGGCAAATGTGCCTTTATCAACATTGTAGGTCATAACAACTTTCTCGCCTTCAGAGTTTGAGAGTGTGAGGTCAACAATTTTCGATTTGTTGAGGTCGAGTTCTACAACAATCTCGCAAGCACCGTCGTTGGTGGTTGGCAATTTGTAGGATGTTGCCGATGTGGTGATTGTTGAGTTGCGATATGTATCAACGTTGCCGCGCATAGCATTCACTTCGGGCGACGGAGTTACCGATACGTAATATTCACCGTCTTTGTCGCGAAACAAACCGAGCTCGCGAGGCAGCGAGTTTGCGCTGCGAAATTGCATCGTCGGCACATCGTTGGCATACAGCCAGTTGCTCATCCAGGCAATCACTGTGTGACGATTTTGCGGGGCATTGCTCCAACTCACTGTTGCGTAGTGATCCATGCCATAATCCATCCATTTGGTGACTTGCGGCTGCTTTGAGTCGCAATTGAAAGTCTTGCCGTCAAAGTCGCCGATGAAATATTGTGTGGCGCTGCCGCCGAACGGGCCTCCGGGGTTGATGTTGCAAATTAGCACCCATTTTTTCTCTTTCGAGCCTTTGACGGGCAGCTCCATGAGGTCGGGACACTCCCAAACGCCATATTGGCAGCCGTATCCGCGGCCAAACGAGCTTTCTAATGTCCACTCTTTGAGGTCGTCTGACGAGAAAAACAATATTTCGTGGTCGAGAGCACTTGCAAGTGTGAGGTTCCATTTGCCGGTGCTTTCGTTGAAAAACATATTCGGGTCGCGGCTTTCGCGCTCGTAGGCTATCACCGGATTGCCTTCGTAGTTCACAAATGTTTCGCCGTTGTCGTTGCTGTGGGCAAGGCTTTGCACCTGTCCTGCTCCTGCCGAAGTGTATAGTGCCACTATGGCATCTTTGCCAAACCCCGCGGTGTTGTTCTTGTCGATAGCACAGCTGCCGCTAAACACCGAGCCAAGGCCGTTTGGCGCAATAGCGATAGGGTGGTCTTGCCAATTAATGAGGTCAGTACTTGTTGAGTGTCCCCAATGCATATTTTGCCAGCGTGAGCCGTAAGGGTTGTACTGATAATACAGGTGCCACACGCCGTCTTTATACACCATGCCGTTGGGGTCGTTCATCCAACCGTATAAAGGTGTGTGGTGGTATAGTGGACGATATTTTTCAACATTGCCGGTGTTGTAGGTGTCGCTAAAGTTCATCTTGTCCCAGCACACATCATTCTTTATGCTGTGAGTGTGTGCGCCGTTGTTTTGTGTGCGGATGTCGAGCACCACATTTTTACCGTCGTATTGCGACACGTCGAACGGCACATAGTAGTCTATCTTCGACACTGCCAATCGCACATATATTGTTTGGCTGATGTTGCCGTTCACCAACACATTGATTGTAGCGTCGGGGGTTGCCTCCTCAACCGGGAGGAGGATGTATCGTTTGCCTTGATTTGCCACTTTCACCATGCAAGTGTTTTCGCCGGTGAAGTTGACATTTATGCCGTCGGCGGCAAACGTCGGGCTTGCCAATGCCATGGCTATCGAGGCGATGATTGATTTAGACTTTTTCATCTCGGGAGTGCTTTATGGTTTCGGTTAAAATTTTTCTGCTGCAAATTTAATATTACCGCTAACCTTATTTGTAATAAATATGTTTCGCTAATTTATAAAAATGTTTCGATGTAACATTTTTGCATGCACATGAAACATTTATTGCATTTGCAAACGCATTGTTACGCAATTGTCACTGTCATAGCTTTGTAGCACTCGGATTTTTTGCTAATTTTGCAGCGTTCTAACAACTTTGACTATGACATTGAGATCGTTTTTTGTAGTGGTTGCCGTTGCTTTGGTGGCTCAGGCGTGTAATAATAGTCCCAAATATCGCATCGGCGTGTCGCAAAACAGCTATGATGATTGGCGCGAAACTCTCAACGACGAGATTAATCGCGAAATGATTTTTCACGATGAAGCCGAAGTTACAATCCTTTCTGCCGACGACAACAACGACAAGCAAATTGCCGACATAGAGTATTTTATAAACAACAACTACGATATCATCATTGCCTCACCGCGCGAGGCTGATGCCATAACCCCTATACTCGAAAAAGCGTACAACAAAGGCATCCCCGTGGTGATTTTCGACCGCGAGATGAACGGTGACAAATATACCGCTTATGTTGGTGCCGACAATCGCCTCATTGGTGAGTCGGCAGGCAAATACATAAATTCCCGGCTCAAAAACGGTGGCCGTGTGCTCGAAATCGGCGGCCTAAGAGGCTCTACTCCGGCTCACGATCGCCACTCCGGCTTTGCTGCCGCCATCAACAATAACATAGAGCTTGCCACAACTGTCTATTCCGACTGGACTCCGCAAGGCGGCAAAACCGTTGCCGACTCTCTGTTTGATATTTATACCGATATTGATGCCGTGTTTGTGCAAAACGACCGCATGGCAATAGCCGTTAGCGAGTCGGCAAAACAGCACAATCTACAACCGATTATCATAGGCGTTGACGGCACTGCTCAGATGGGCATCAAGGCTGTTGACGACGGCGTGATTGACGCTACTTTCATCTATCCGACAGGCGGTAGCGAGCTGGTGAAAATAGCTCTCGACATACTCAACGGCAAGTCTGTGTCGCGACAAAACATACTTGAGTCATCAACACAGATTGACAGCTCTAATGCACACATGCTATTGATGCAAAACCAAAAGCTCAACGAGGAGTCAAGCCGTTTGCAAGTGCTTAAAGGACAGGTAGACACATATATCGGAGAGCGTCGTGCACAGCGCTATCTGCTCACCGCCGTCTGTGCTCTGTTATTCCTGCTCGCAGGATTTATATTTGTGCTGCTCAATGCATATTGGACAAAAAAACGCAACCAAGAGCTGCTGAGCGAGCAATATGAAAAACTGCGCGAACTCAACGAGCAGCTGCAAGAAGCAACGCAAGCCAAATTGGTGTTCTTCACTAATGTGTCGCACGACTTGCGCACCCCGCTAACTCTCATCTCAGACCCGATAAATCAGCTTGCCGAAGCTACGAATCTTGACGAACGTCAGCACACTCTCATTCGCCTTGCAAAGAAAAATTGCAGCATTCTGATGCGCCTAATCAACCAGATACTTGACTTCAGAAAATATGAAAACGGTAAACTGAAATTGACCCTCGCCGAGACAGATTTGCGAGTATGCTTCGCCGAATGGGCAGACTCGTTTAAGGCTATGGCATTCAAACGTCATGTGCACTTCAACCTGCATATTGCCGACAATGAAGACTTTACAATGGCTGTCGATGTTGAGAAAATGGAGCGCGTGTTCTTCAATCTTGTGTCGAATGCCTTCAAATATACTCCGCAAAACGGGTCAATAGATGTGACAGTCAGCAAAGTTGACGGCAAATTTAAATTAGTGATTGCCGACACCGGCATTGGTATGTCGGCCGACGATTTGCAGCATATTTTTGAACGTTTCTATCAAGTTGATAAGGTGCACGCTAAAGGCTCGGGTATCGGATTGGCTCTGGTCAAGGCGTTTGTTAATTTGCACGATGGCGTGATTACAGCCGACAGTCAGCCCGGCAAAGGTTCTACTTTTACCATCGTTATGCCTGTCACACACGTTGATAGCACTGATACACATGTAGGCAAGTCAATCGACAACACAGTGGTTGACACCGAACTTACACCCATCGAAGCCCCCGAAGTTGAGGTGGATGCCGACAAACTTTGTGTGCTCGCAATTGACGATAATGCCGACATTCGTGCCTACATTCGCACTATGCTCGATGATACCTATCAAGTTATCGAAGCCGCAGATGGTATGCAAGGCGTGAAAATGGCTTCAAAATACGTGCCCGACTTGATTATCTGCGATGTGATGATGCCTAATATGGACGGCATGGAGTGTGTGCGCCGTCTCAAAACCGAGATTAACACATCGCACATCCCGGTGCTTATGCTCACGGCGTGCAGCCTCGACGAACAAAAAATTCAGGGTTATGAGAGTGGTGCTGATGCTTATATCTCAAAGCCATTTAGTGCGGCTGTGTTTGTGGCACGCTGCAAGGCACTGATAGAAAATCGCAAACGTATACGCGAAGTGCTTGCCGACGGCAATATCTCTCAACCGACACCAAAACAGCCTGCACAGCAGTCTCAAACCCGGGCAAAAGATATGGACAACGAGTTCTATAATCGTTTCTTGCAAATTGTGGAAAAAGAATTGTCTAACCCGGATCTTAGTGTCGAAGAACTTGGTTCGCGTCTTGGCATGAGCCGCGTGCAATTCTATCGCAAAATCAAGGCTATAACAAACTATTCGCCGGTAGAGCTTTTGCGCAATATACGCCTTAAACGCGCGGCTAAATTGCTGTCTTCAACAGAACGCACTGTCTCTGAGATTGCCTACGAGGTGGGCTTCACCACGCCAAGCTACTTCACAAAATGCTTTAAAGACTATTTCGGCGAGTCGCCGTCTGAGTTGCAACACCGCACATCAAAAATAGAATAATAAAAAGTGGCGCCCCCCTTTCGGACGCCACTTTTCTTACCAATTTACCACTATATGAGTATTCTGTTAGAATGAGGGATAACCCGGATTTTGTGTGTAGATGCCACCTGAGAAATTGTACTGGTTTGTGGGTATGGGATAATATTCGTCTTTTTGTGCGGTGAACGATGCATTGTTGTAGTACGTTCTATTATCCTTTTCGCATTCAATATATTTTGTCATAACATCTCCGGCAATGCCCCAGCGCACGAGGTCGAAATAGCGCTCACCTTCAAATGCTTTCTCAAGACGAGTCTCTGTGCGCAAAGCCTTGCGAGCGTAGTCTTGAGTCCAGCCGGCTGCTGGATAGAGGCCGATTTTGTAGTTTGCAGCGTCTTTCGAGCTGTCGTTGAAGTCTTTGACGCGCGGACTGTTCATTGCGCGTTGGCGGATGGTGTTGATGATGTTGCGTGCAGCATCGAGGTCGCTGCCTATTTCAATCAGTGCTTCAGCTTTCCACAAATACAAATCTACGGTGCGGATGATTTGCCAGTTGAGGCTTGAGGCTCCCCAAGGCCAACCTTGATACATGTCACCGCTTTCGGGCGACACCCAGAAACGTTTTATGCAGTTGTGACCGTATGTGCCGCGGTCGCGCACCCATGACTGGCAAGGACAGTCGGTGTAGGTCTTCCATGTGATAGTCGGACGACCAACCACAAAGTCAAGACGCGGGTCTACGCTGTGCGATGTGTTTGAGATAGTTACGTTTTGCTCGTCTACGAAATTAACAACACTATAGTCGGGAAGCGATTGATAGTCAAACTCGGGCAAGCCGTTTTCGTCTGTTTGATATGCATTGATGATGTCCTGCGAAGGGAGGAAGAAACCGTCGCCGCTGTAGGGGCTGTTGCCTGCCGGCGAGTTGAGCAGATTGCTCCAGTTTATGCGTCCGGCACTTGCGCTGCCGTCGTTCATCGAATATTGGATAGCAAATACCGACTCTTTGCCGTTTTCGTTGGCTATCAAGTCAAGACCTTGGAAGTCGTCGAGCAAGCCGTATCTGCCTGTATTGAGCACACGGTCAACCAATTGAACAACCTCGTTGAGCAGCGTTTTGTTGATGTTCACCACTTTGTGAGTGTTTGCGTCTTCTTCGTATGCTTGATAAAGCTTCACTTTTGCTGCATAGGCAAGGGCGATGTATTTGTGTATGCGGCCAACTTCCGACTGTGTCTCCGGCAGCATTTCGGCGGCATCGAGCATCTCTTGTGCTATTTTGCCCAGCAACTCGTCACGTGTGAATTCGTCGTTGCGTATTGATGTGTAGTCGGGAGTTGCAACATTTTCATCAAAGTAGGGCACTTTGTTGAACAGACGCACTAACTCAAAGAAGAAGTGTGCGCGAAGCACTTTCATCTCGCCGATGCGCGATTGGCGGTTGTCAATCTCATCATCGCTGTAGGCGTTGAGCACATTGA
>CAZYNO010000079.1:0-8243 GCA_964648845.1 uncultured Bacteroides sp. | reverse complement strand
GCCTCATCGACGGCGTTAACCGCATAGAAGGCTGCTACACTCCCATACCCATGGGTGCATTCTACACCGTGGCTCAGCTGCCCGTAGACGATGCCGAAGACTTTTGCGCATGGTGTCTCTCAGAATTCGAATACGAAGGCGAGACAATCATGATGGCTCCGGCAAGCGGCTTCTACGTCACCCCCGGTTTGGGCAAAGACCAAGTGCGCTTAGCCTATGTGCTTTGCAAAGAAGACCTCAAACGAGCACTCTTCCTGCTCGAAAAAGCTCTGAAACAATATAACTCACGCGCCAAATAAGGTGCGTGAGTTTTTTAATGTATTTTAACTTTATTTTTCAACTAATCTATTAAAATATTGCGTAACTTGCGAGGTAAAACAATTGCAAAGATATCATACTCTTACACATAATACCTCACTAATTATGGCAATAATTGATTGCGTGTCCTGGCAGCCCAACTCGTCATTGGTTGTTTATGCGCACAAATACCCTGAGAACAATCTATCTACGGCAACACAGCTTATCGTAAACGAATCGCAAGAAGCCCTACTGTTCTCAAAAGGACAGTTAATTGGCAAATTCGGCCCGGGTAAGCACACTTTGTCGACCGAGAACCTACCGATTCTGCGCTCACTGTACGGATTGCCGTTCGGTGGCAAAAATCCGTTTATGGCTGAAGTTTGGTTCACCAACAAGGTGCAAACATTCAGCATTGAGTGGAGAGCCGCACCGATAAGCATACACGATGCCGACTATCAAACCATGTTGCCGCTGGCAGCATCGGGACAATATGGTCTGAAAATCGTTGACAGCGAAAAGTTTGTGATAAAAGTTGTGGGCACTCGCACCGACTTCACCGAGCTTGATATGACAAGCCAATTCACCGGCGAATTTTCAACAAAGGTAAAATCGGCAGTAGTTAAGTTTATGTCGCAACAGCACGTAGGCTTCAAGCAAGTGTCGGCATATCTCGACGACCTGTCAAACGTGCTTCACACATCGTTAGAGGCATTTTGGAATGACCTCGGATTGGAGCTCACAAAATTCTATGTCAGCGATATAGATATCGACACATCGACCGACGAAGGACGCCGCGTGAAAGATGCTCTGGCTCGACAAAGCACACAAAGCATCACCGGTCACTCTTGGCAACAAGAGCAAATGTTCAACACGGCAAACAATGCCATTGGTGGCATTGGCGGAGCCGGTGGCACAGGCGGTTTGCTGGGCGGACTGGTAGCCCTCAACATGATGAACGGCATGGGCGCTGCCGGCGCAAGCGGCATGATGCAGCCCCAATATCAGCAACCCACTTTCGGGCCCAACAGCGGGGCGCAAAATCAGCAAGGCGCAGCAGCTCCGCAACAGGCCGTGAGAATGGTCTATTGCTCAAATTGTGCAAAGCGCTTCCCCTCAAACATGACCTTCTGCCCCAACTGCGGCAGCAAATACAATCCGTGTCCCAATTGCGGCACCGACAATCCGGAGGCCGCACGTCGCTGTGTGAGCTGCGGTGCTCAGCTCACGCCAAGTGTGCGCTGCGAAGGCTGCGGACAAGAGGTGCCCCAAGGCATGGCATTTTGTCCCAACTGCGGGCGTCCTACGGCAGCAGCCGACAGCTCGACATGCTCACGCTGCGGAGCACAGTTTCCTCCCGGAGCACGTTTCTGCCCGCGCTGCGGCAACCCGAAATAACATTTAACCTATCTATAAAAACTAATCAAAGTCTTAGCGATGGAAAAACATCAACTATTGAAATTGCTGCAATGGCTAATTGCCATTGGGGGATTAGCTCTCGTTATCTGGGTGTGCAGCATGATATTTGCCGACTTCGACACAAATCTGCAAGTGCTCAACACCGTGGTGGCTTGCATGGTGTTTATTATTGCGCTGCTCAACATATTCAAGCCGCTCATCAGCCGCACCGACCCGTCGCAGCCGCAAGTGGCGTCAATGAGCTTGCGCTGGGTATCAGTGAGCCTATACTCACTGTTGGCCATAGCAGGTATCGTTGCGTGCAACATGAATGTGCCGCCGTTAGCGTTTAAATATCAGCTGCTGATACAAGGCATATTGCTGTTTTGTTTGGCAATCTTCACCATGACAACACTGAAGGCATCAATCCAAGTCTCCGAAGTTTATCAACAAGAAGAGGTGCTGAAGCGACAAAAGCAATCGCTGCGCGACAGTGCCGAAGCACTTGTTGAAGAGCTGCTGTCAAATCGTCAAGTGTCGAGCGACGTGCGCCAACGCGCCGAAGTGTTGCGCGACGAGCTGCGCTACATCTCGCCGAGCAACGCACAAAAAGCAGTAGTCATTGACCAACAGATGGAAATCATCATGGAAGAAATAGGCACACGCTCGACCAACTATGATGCCAATGCCTCACAAATAAACGAGCTGATGGATAAGCTTTTCCGCCTGCTGAAACAACGCAAATCAATATATAGTAATTAAACCCTTATTACCCACATTTTTATGAATACCGGAAAAATATTCGCCGAATCGACTGACGTATGTCAAGACCAAGCGAAGGTATTGTTTGCTTACTATCGACAAGCTGCCGAGCGCATCGTGAAAGAAGAAGAGCGCATCGAAAACGAAATCAGCCAGCTTAACGACGAGCGCGATGCCTTGGAAACCGAAATCGCCGGCCTTTGGAAATGGTTCCTTACAATCATCTTGTTTTTCATGTACTTTGTGCGCAAAAATGCTCTGCAAAAGCAAATCAGCGAACTTGACGAGCGCATTGAAGAGTTTCGCAAGCTGCATCAGGAAATCTTCCGCGACTACAAAGTCACCAAGCTCGGCGTTGCCTATGTGCCTATTGCCGAGCAAGTGAAGTATGAAGACAAGAGCTTCATTGTTGACTACACCGGCACCGTGCCCGAGTCGGAAGTCACTCTATCAATGTCGCGCAACAACGAGTTGCTAATCAACACAATAAACCGCATTGGCTCGCTCGTTGACAAAACCCCGCTGGTAGAAACTTCTGATAACCCCGAAACCATCTCTACCGACAACTATTCACTCTCAATACAAGAGGTGAATCAAAACGACTATCTCGGTGATATGGAGCGATCACTCCGCACCATAGCCTACTGCATGAACGACCTGGAGACAGCATCAACATTCTTGCCCTTAGTGCTCGACAACTCCGACACCCTGACACGCATACACGAGTATGCCACCACCGAGGTGCCGCAATCAGCACCCGTGCTGCAAGTGTTTGACAGCGCACGCTACGATGCAAGCATCGACAAATTCTGCCAAATCAACAACTTGCGCAACTCACTGTCGTCAGAAACAGCTCAGTTTGAAGATGTGCTCAAGCAGCTCATGGTCACAATCGCTTCATCAGTGCAAACCGTGTCAGCGCTCAAAATAGCGTCGGTCAACAAAGTTGTGGTTGAATCAAACAAATTGCTTTACAACATTCTCAAAGCCCCCTACAACCACTACTCACCGCAACTTGAGTTTGAAGAAATTAACCGCATTCGCCGCGAAAAATTCGACTTCACCGACAACATTCAAGGCTACGAACCTTTCACCCTGCGCCAAAGCTCGCGCGTGAAATACAACCCTATTTCGGGCATTTGGACTGCCGAAGACGGCTCAACAACCACTTCGCCATTCTGCGTGCATCAACTCTACGAAGAAATCGTAGCGCCTATGGTGCAAAATCTCATGCAAGAAAACCGCATAGAGCGTCTGAAAATCTACAATCACATCAAAGACCAAAAGATGAGCTACCTCAACAAGTGGCATCAAGACACAGACGCTTTCTATCGCGCAGCCCGCGCCGAAAGTGCCGATGTGATTAATCTGATGCGCGAAAGCTTGCGCGAATATATAGCCGACTACAACACTCTTATCTCACTGCGCCGCACCGAGGATGCCATGAAACAAGACCAATCGCTCGATGCCACCGTTGTTGAAGCTCAAAGCAACACCGACGAAACATTGGCAGCATTCGACCTCCAATCGAAAGAGTTCCAAAAAATACAAGACGATTTCGAGGAGTATATGGATCGCCTCAAAGACGATATGGACCTCAAAGCCGAACAATTCGGACACGTGGAATATTATGACGCCAAACTGCGCGATGGATACTCTAACGCCGTGGCAGTTGCCGAAAGCGAAACTTCGTCGCTCGACGAGCGCCGTCAAGGCCTTGCTCAAGTCAACGCACTCATGGCCAAAGAGTCAGAGTTGCTGCCAAAGCCTAATGTTTCGGATATTACGTACGAGCAAATATCTCTAAACCTCCCGGCTATAGCACGCACCGCGCTCGAAGGCTTGGGCGGCCTAAGCAACCCCGGCGCACCCGTCAACATACCCACACCGCAACCCGCTCCCGAACCGGAGCCTCAACCCGAACCTCAACCGGAGCCGGAACCTCAACCCGAACCGGAGCCTCAACCAGAACCAGAGCCCGAACCTCAACCCGAACCGGAGCCTCAACCAGAACCAGAGCCCGAACCTCAACCCGAACCGGCGACTCAGCCGACTCCGCCCATGCCGCCGGCACCACCTACCCCGCCGACTCCTCCGACGCCACCCACTCCGCCGACGCCGCCGGCTCCCCCTGCACCTCCCGTTCCCCCAACACCCCCAACTAAATAATAAACAATATGGCATCAATAGACTGCGTAGTTGACACAACACCGATGGCGCAAAGCATCAACACTGTGTCAAACCACATCAACGGAACAACCACTGCGGTGGTTGGCATGAAAACAGCTGTGATTGCCGCTGAAGTTGAGGGTACGAAACACGTGTGCGACAACGTGAATCGCGGATTCTACTCGCTCATACGCTCAACCATCTCTCAAAAGATGGCTAAGCTAAACGCCCAAGTAAACTCTCAGCTCATTCAGCTCAATCAGCAGCGCAAGCAGTTGATGAGCATACGCACGCGTATGACTCACGACTACAATATGATTTCTGCTCGATACTTAAAGCTGTTCACCTCAATAAATCGCAACCTCAAACTTCGTGTCACCGAGCTCGACCGCCCCGTGATTGACTTTGTGGAGCGCGACATGAGCGCCGTGCAAAACCGCTCAAATCTGCTCACTGCAACAGTGCCCGTGAGCCAAATTGAAAGTGTGAGCGACAGCCAACGCATCATAGCATCAAACGTGAAATATCGAGGTCTGGAAGTCATCGAGTCAATCAATCGCTTTTTGTCTGAATCGCTGCACATGCAACAAGTCACCGACCAAATTTTGCTGCACGAACGCACCGACCAGGCACAACGCCAAGTGGCAATACCCGTTGTGCTTTGCGAAAGCCGCATTGACGAGATTGGCAACAACGATATGCAAATAATCATGTCGACCGACATGCTGAGCGAGCAAAACCGCACGGCTATACGCTCGCGCATGCAAAATAGTCTTGACTCGCTCAAGTGGGAAAATCCGCAAACTGCCGACGAACGTCTGAGCAACGAATATGCCAAATTGGTGAGCGACTCAACGCTGTCGGAACGCGAAAAGAAAATGGCACTCCAACTGTTTAACAATTCGCCGATGGCCACACTCGCCGGCGAAGCTCAAAGCTAAAATGTTATGAGTTACACGCAAACAGTATATCGCACCATCACCATACACTACTCCGGCTCTGTCAGATATCCGGCATCCGAGCATGGAGGCAGTGTCAGCTACTCCGGATATGCTCAAGAAGAAGTGGCGGTGAACGTGCACGTAGATACCGACCCGTTCGACAGAGAGGTTGGCGACTGCAACACGCAGATAAACGAGCTCACCGGAGCCGTCGTGGCAACCGAAGCGGCACAAGTGGCGTCGATACACCACAGCTCGCGCGAAATCGGTGCGGCAATCGTAAACGGCTTCTTCAAAACCGTTCAGTCAGACTTGAGTCAACAGTCAGCACAACTGCAAGTGGGCATTGAAGCTACGTTGGGACACCTCAACGAGCTGACAAAAAGTTTAAACCGCATCAAAGAGCAAATGACCACCGACTACAATCGTCTGAGCTCAAACTATTTGAAGATATTCAACGAACTTGACAGCGAGCTCGATAATCGCATCCACGCCTTAGAGCAGCCCACCCTCAACGCATACCACTCGGTTGACAGTGTGGCAACTTTGGGCATAAACACCGGTTCAGTGAGCGGCACCTCGGTGAGCGGTTCGGAGCATGCATCGCTCGAGGGCGAAATACAAGCATCGCTGCTAAAGTCGCGTGCAATGCAAGCCATCAGCGGAGCCAACAATTTTCTTGTGCAGCAGCAAAACGAAACAGCGCTGTTGCAACACTGCTTGCTCGACGTTGAAGACGCTACACACCACTATGCTCCGGTGATGTATGTCGAAACAATCGACACAAACAAAACAACGAGCGAAGAATTGTATGCTTCACCATCACTTGAACAAGTTGACCGCAACAAGCTCACCGAAAATATGCGCGACGGCAACTGGAAAGGCGAGATTGACAACAACCGCACAGAGCTGATACGTCGACACTTCAACTCTATGCTTGCCGGCCAACCCGCCTCGTCAGCGCACGACAAACGCGTGGCTAAATACATCACAAATCTTTTCAACCTATCAGAAACTAAATCGCTTGAATAGCTGAAAACATGAAAGAACTCAAAGAAATCAGGTTTAACGAAACCGACGTAATATTAAAAGACAACATTGTTCGCGGCTCTATTTTGCCCGAAAAAGCCTCAGAGCTCAACCGCAATCTGCTGTTCACCGGCGACACTGTGGTTGAAGGCCCGATTTTCGGCAACCGCATTGAGATGCGCGAAGGCGAAATTGAAATTCAGGGCGCCGTGTTCGCTCAAAAAGAGCTATACATACAAGCCGAAATGAAAGGCAAAATCACATTCAAGAAGGCCGTAGGCTCAGCCAACTCGGTTGTGAGCCGCGGCACAGACAACCACGTGATGTTCCTTTCAGACATAAATGCCAAATCAGTGGTGCTATACAACGCCTACGTAGCCGGAAACATCTATGCCGACAACATAACACTCAACAATTGCGTGGTTATCGGCGGCGTTTTTGCCTCGCAAAATGCCGAGCTTACGCATTGCATTGTGGGCACATTCAACAGCCCGGAGGTGCGTCTTGAGCAGGAGATATATCTGCTATTGCCCAGCGCATTCTCAATACAGCAGCCCGACATAGCACCCGGCACACACATGTACAACCTCAGTCTTGCCGACCTTGGCTCGCTTTATCGCGGCGCCGAGCAGTCGCCCGAGTCAGGCAAAATCGCTATGGATTTGAGCAACGACGAGATTAAATCGAACCTTGTAGGCGAAGCCGCCACAAGCGTGCTGCGCAGCTACACTGTGGTGGGCAAGGTGCTCGCCGCCGACATTATCGACACCGATCGCTTCCAAAATCACTTCCTGTTGTCAGTCGCAGCACTTGGGCCGCAGCTGCTCAGAACATACGACATGGGCACAGACGCCAACGGCAACACAGCAACCCTCGACGCCGACAGCATACGCGACTTCTTCTTCAATCTGCTGAGCGGACGCATTGAGGTGCGCGATATGGACGGCAGTTTCAAGCTGTCGGACATCGCAATACAGCAAGCCCAATAAGCTTACGCACACGCCAATACACACAACTCACGCGCCCTATTCGGCGCGTGAGTTTTTTCGTAGCATGAGCCACAACATTGCCAGCACAAACAAGTGAAAAGCTGCAACAACGAAGCAGGCAACATGGAGTGGAACAAACGTGGCAAGCCACACAGCAGCGCCAACCGAAGCGAAGGCTACAACGATGAGCGCAACAGCAAGCATTGCCACAACAATCACCGCTATGCGCAGTGCAGCGGCAAACCAACGTGCCGCGCTGAGCCGTGCCAACTCAACCACATAGGCACAAACCAAGCGCAGCAGTTTGAAGCTACTTGGCATCGTCAATCTCAGTTGCTATGTGAGCAGCGAGATCGTTGAGCCGCGAATTGCACGAACACGGACAGTGGCTTTTGAGAAATACGCGGATATAATCGCGTGTTTCAGAGCCTTTGCGCGGGGCAAAGAGCATGCCGCAAGCAGCACCAATAGTGGCAGCGCCGGCAATGGCAAGAAGAGCATTTAGCGGTTTCATAACATAGAGAATTAAAAGAGTGAATAACTTAAAGGTGAGGCTATAACGATAAATGCATCAAAAAAGATTAGATAAAGCGAATATTTTTCACAAAGTTGTCAAAAAAAATTGCATATTCACAAAATTACACTAAATTTGCAGCAT
>CAZYNO010000078.1:0-8324 GCA_964648845.1 uncultured Bacteroides sp. | reverse complement strand
CAACACCGAGGTTGTGCGCGACTTGCCAATCGTGGTGGTTGACGATTGCCGCACGGCCTCGTCGCGCAAGCTTGTCACCGATGCCGCAGCGTCGCCGTCGGTGGTGATATACGACTATGCGGCAAATATGGCTGATGCACGCAACATTGTTGCCGAGGGTGAGGCTTTCGGCATACTGCAGATACCGCACGACTATGGCAAAAAGATAGGCCGCATGGAGCCGGCAAATGCCACGCTCTACTGCGAAATGAGTCTGCTGTTGCGCTATCGCACTTTGTTGAGCGCTTTCACCGACGTGCAAATGAAGGAGATTAGCGACATCACCGCCGACCGTGCAGCAATGCTCGGTGCCGCGGCAAGCAGCATCTCAGGCGGCTTGCCTATAGATAATCAGGCAAACCTTATCGGCGACCCCGAGCAGGGCTTTGCCTCGTTTGTGATGCCCGGCATTTTGGTGCTGATATTGCAGCAGAGCATGGTGCTTGGCATAGTGATGCTCACAGGCACGTCGCGCGAGCGCCGACGCCGCAACGGCGGCATTGACCCGCTTGCCGTTGACGCACCAACGTCGGCAGCCGTATGGGGCAAGACATTGTGCTATAGCGTGTTTTACATCGTGCCCACAATATTTTTGATGCACTATATACCGGTGATTTTCGACTTGCCGCACATTGGCAGCGCCGTAGACTATCTGCTCTACATGGTGCCGTTGCTGTTGGCGTCGGCAATGTTTGGCCAAACCATAGCATACTTTGTCACCGACCGCGAAAGCTCGTTCATCGTCATGGTGTTCACCTCAGTGATATTCCTGTTTTTGTCGGGCCTCACCTGGCCGCGTTTCGCCATGCCGCAATTGTGGCGCACCGTTGGCGACTTTGTGCCGGCAGTGTGGGGCGTGCAAGGCTTCATCAGCATCAACTCAAACGGCGGCACCCTTGCCGACAACGTCACAGGATATTACTGGCTTTGGGGCCTCACCGCACTCTACTTCATCACCTCCATCATAGTGCAAAAACTCATTGCCCGCCGTCCCTAACACATGTTGTGGAGATAAATTTGCTTATTGTCGGGAGATTTTTGTAAATTTGTGGTCTATATTAAGTTAATATGAAGACAAATTTATCTTCTGCGCGCATCATGCGCTTGGCTTTTGCTGTTGTAGCCGCACTGCTGATGGTGGCTTGTGCTTCGGTAGGCCGCCCCGAAGGCGGTGCTCGCGATGAGACGCCTCCGGTGTATGTGCGCTCTACTCCCGCCATGGGCGAACGCAATGTTTCGCGCAACAAAATAGATGTTGTATTTGACGAAAACATACAGCTCGACGATGCTTTCAACAAAGTGATAGTGTCGCCGGCACAAACCTTGTCGCCGACAATACGCTCGCAGGGCAAACATGTGTCGGTTGAGTTGCGCGACACGCTCAAGGCTAATACAACCTATACCATCGACTTTGCCGACGCCATCAAAGACCTCAACGAAGGCAATGTGCTCGACGGCTTTGCTGTTGACTTTTCTACCGGCGAAGACATCGACTCGCTGCGCATTTCGGGCATAGTGCTCGAAGCTCGCACGCTTGAGCCCGCGCAGGGCGTCACCGTGGGCGTATATTCAGAGATGACCGACACCACGCTCACCTCGCTGGCTTTCGAACGTATTGCCCGCACAAACACCTACGGACAATTCACCATCCGCAACCTCAAGCCCGGAAAATACCATGTGTTCGCTCTCAACGACCTCAATCGCGACAACAAGTGGGACCGCAGCGAAGATATAGCATTCCTCGACTCGGTGGTATCGCCGACCGTAGAAACTATAGTGGTTAGTGATACTCTGCGCTCTGCTGCCGACGAAGACTCGATTGTCACTCGTCCCGGCACAGCATACTTCCCCAACGACGTGCTGCTGACCTGGTTTAACGAAAACTATAAAGCTCAATATCTCAAAGACTATAAGCGCACCGACCGTCGCAACATATACGTAGGCCTCGGCGCTCCCACCGACACGCTTCCCACGCTGACTTTTGTCGGTGGTAAGCACAACGGCGAGAACATCATGCAACACGCTTTGTTGCAACGCACTGCAACAAACGACTCGCTGATATATTGGTTGCGCACTCCATCGGTGCTCGAGGACGACTCAATTTATATGTCGGTGCGTCACCAAGCACTCGACTCGCTGCAACAAGTTGTGTGGAAAACAGACACGTTGAAATTTTTCTGGAAAGAGCCCAAAAAGAAAAAGGACGATAAAAAGAAGAAAAATGACGAGGAGGGCGACTCATTGCCCGAAATTGAATTTACCAACCTATCTGTGCTCACACGTCCGCAGCACAATGTCTATGAGCCGCTCAAATTAGGCAACAATGTGCCGTTCGACAGCATTAACATTGCGGGAATTCACCTGCAGATGACACGCGACACGGTGTGGACCGACGTTGAGCATGAAGACCCGCGCTTTGACCCCACCGACTCACTGCTGACGCGCATAATAGACTTCACTCCTTTGCCCGGAGTGAAATATAAGCTCACTGTCGACTCGATGGCGGTGACCGATATCTATGGGCTGTATAACAAGCCGCTCACACACGAATTTACCGTCAAGAAGCTCGAAGAGTATGGCAACTTGATATTCAGCATCACGCCGCCCGACACCTCGTATGTTGTAGAGCTGCTCGACAAGTCGGATAAGGTGTTGCGCACCGAGCGCGTTGGCGCCAATGGCAAATACACGTTCAAATATCTCGACCCGAGCACCTACTATGCCCGCCTGTTTATCGACCGAAACGGCAACGGCAAGTGGGACACCGGCAACGTCACCGACAGCATTCAGCCCGAAGAAGTGTACTACTACCCGAAGAAGGTCGACCTCAAAGCCAACTGGGATGTTGACCAAAAGTGGGATATCTACGAGCTTGCCGTTGACGCCCAAAAGCCTAAGGCCATCAAGAAGAATAAGCCCAAGCTCAAGAAGGGCGAAAAAGAAAGCAAGGATGACGACGAAGACGTGGAATATGACGAGTGGGGCGATCCCATCGAAAAGAACACCGGATATGGCCGCAGCTCGTCGAACAAAAAATCGTCAACGGGTCGCTCAAGCCTGAATATGAATGGTTTGAATGGCTTGCGACAAGCGTTTTAGTCGACAGGCTCGGCTGTGAGGCGCAAGAATTGCGTCGGCGTCAGCGGGTCGTTAGTGATTAGAGTAATTTTTAGATTTACGATATTGGCATTGAGCCCGGGAGTATAGGTGACAGTGATTTCACCTCGCTTGCCGGGCTTGATTTTATTGCTGCTCACGGAGATTTGCGCATCGGCGTCGTTGCAGTACACACGGCGCACCAGCAGCGGCGACTTGCCATCGTTGCGCAGCTGATATGTGGCTCGCAACTCGGTGCCGCGCTTCACTTTGCCCAGGTCGGCGCGCTCGCTAAGCAGCGTGGCTTGCGGCGACTGCGCTATCTCTTTATCGGTGAGTTTGCTGAAGTCTTCAACAATATTGGCTATCACGGGCATGGCGAAACGCACATCCGGTTCGCGCGAGTCGGGCACCACATATATTGTGTCGGCAACTTGTCCGTAAAGGTCGGTGCGGTCGGGATGCACCATGAAGTTGAATGACATCTGTTCGCCCGGTGCCAACGGTGAGGGCGTGCACGTCACGGTGAGCCATGCCGGGAGATTGGTGACTGTGGGGGTGATATAGTCGGTGGTAGTGTTGTAGGCGTTGAGCATTTCAACCTTTAGATGCGACTTGTTGACGTCGCCGAGCAAAGCTGTTGCACGCACAAGGTTGAGCTTGCCCATAGGCACGGGATAGCGCGCGGCTATGCTTTGTGAGGTGCCAACCACCACGCCGCGAATGATGAGCGTAGAGCGCTCGGGGCTGGTGTTTGTGTCGATATAAATCTTTTTTGAGAAGCGTCCGGGGCGGCCCGTAGCGTCGTATTGCACCTCGATTTGTGCGGTGTCGCCGGGAGCCAGGGCAGCGGTGTCGTACTTGGGTGTTGTGCATCCGCAGTTGGCACGAGCGCCGACAATCACCAGCGGCTCGTTGCCGGTGTTGACATACCTAAAAGTAGTGCCCACTTTGCCCAGGTCTTCGCTGAATGCACCAAAGTCGTGTTCGGTTTCAATCCATTCGATGCGCGGCTGAGCCATGCACGCTGCAACGCTGCAAACAGCCGCCAATAAACTTAAGATAGTTCTCATTTTCTGTAACCTTCGTAGTAGTAAGATTGCTCTATACCTTTAAAAATGATTTCGCGATTATCAACATCGTCAGTCATGGCATTGCCAAGCAAATAGCGCAATTCAAGGTCATTAATGGGGCTTCGCTCAATTGCTTGAAGATATAAATCTTTGTCTACGAGCTGCCAATTAACCACCTTGCTCAAATTCTTCTTGAAAATCAAATCGAGCCAAATGCGTGTGGCACGACCATTGCCCTCCATAAAGGGATGGGCAATATTCATTTCAACATATTTCGCCACAATTTGCTCGAAAGTGCTTTCGGGCATTTTCTCAATAGCTGCAAGTGCCTCGTTGAGGTATAGTGAATTTGCAAAACGAATGCCTCCTTTTGAAATGTTGCATGTGCGAATTTTGCCGGCAAAATCGTATAATCCGCCGAACAATGCACTATGTATTTGCTGAAGCCCGCGAGTGGTGCCGACTTCTATCTCGTTGATTTTGCCCGAGTTGAAGAGCTCTAACGCTTTTCCAAGGCTTTTACCGTCGATATCGTTCATGTTGCTATTGATCGTCTATGGGCTATTGATAAAATTTTATTGCTATCCGACTGTTATTATAGGCTTCCCAAAGAAATCTGAAAGTAAACCCAATGTGGCAAGCGTGAAGTTATGTTGACCACTGAGCCATTTAGTTATCTCGCAAGGGCGTTTACCTATCGCCCTTGCAAATTCAGCTTTCGACAGACCTGCTTTGGTCATAAGGTCATAAATGCGGTTGGAAACAGCCATCTGCATATCCACTTCCTTATGAATCCGCGTTGGAATGGAAGCAACAATCTTATTATATTCATCAAATGCTGTTTTCATATATCAAACGTATAGAATGGATGGCAAAGTTACAAAAAAGTTTTTACTTATAAATAAACAAAAAGGAAATTATTTGACAGGACATAAAATTAGCCACAAGCGATTGGATGAGACCCGCCGCTTGTGGCTAAATTATTTAATGAACCTGATGATATTATTTCACTGCTACCTTGGTGGGGATATTGTTGACAATAACAATGTAGACACCGGGAGCGAGGTTGATGCGAGTTTCACCACTGCCACTGTAAACGGTTGTGCCATTCAGCGAAACAACGCGCACGGCAGCGTCACCATCAACGCAGATAGCACCGGCTTCAACACTAAATGGGACTTCTACATTGTGCTCAATTTGAGAAACTCCTGAACTTATACCGTCAAGGGCTTCTATCCCCCAGAAGTTCTTCCAACCTGCAGCAGCCTTATATGTTTCAATAGAGGTTGCCGGCACATAAAGCGTTCCGTCAAAGTATGTAGCGTCGCTGAAAGGATCGACTGTTGTCGGAGGAACAGTATTGCGAGATATTATGGTGCAAAGTGAATTTGCAGCCTTGAATGCACCATCTTCAATAGAAGTCACATTTTCACTAAATTCAGCAGTTTCCAATGCAGAGACCGGAGCATTAGCGAAGTTCATCTGACGGCCAAAGTAAATCTCTTTTAAGGCAACGTCTTTGAATGCGTCATCTCCAAGTGTCAACGCTCTCTCTCCATCCTCAAATTTCAATTCATCGATACCTGTGCAACCACTGAATGCAGATGCACCAACCGAAGACACTGAGTTGGGGATGGTCAATGCTGTAAGAGCAGAGCAGCCCTTAAACTCAGAAGCATTGATTGTAGTAACCTTATCGCCAATTGTTAATTCAGACAGATTTGTATCGCCCGAGAATATGGCACTACTGATATTGCGGCCAAGATAGGCCTTCGTAGGTTCTACTCCTAAAAATGCATAGCTGCCAATGGTCAGTTTTGTTGCACTATCATCGATATTTAGCTCGGTAATGCCTGTGCAGCGTTCGAAGGCTCCTTGCCCAATCGAAGTGACCGAGTTGGGGATAGTCAACGAGGTTAATCCGGTGCAATATTCGAAGGTCCAATCTCCAATCGAAGTGACCGAGTTGGGGATGGTCACCGAAGTGAGTCCAGTGCAGCGTTCGAAGGCCCAATCTGCAATTGAAGTGACCGAGTTGGGGATGGTCACCGAGGTTAGCCCGGTGCAGCCGTTGAAGGTCCATTCACCAATCGAAGTGACCGAGTTGGGGATAGTCACCGAGGTTAGTCCGGTGCAATCCTGGAAGGCATAGTTTCCAATTGAAGTGACCGAGTTGGGAATGGTTATTGAAGTCAGACCTGAGCAGCTGTAGAAGGCCCATTCACCAATCGAAGTGACCGAGTTGGGGATAGTCACCGAGGTTAGTCCGGTGCAATACCTGAATTCATAGTCATTGATAGCGGTAACCTTGTTGCCAATTGTTAACTCAGACAGATTTGTGTCATTTGTGAATATAGCACTACTTATATTGCGGCCAAGATAGGCCTTAGTTGGTTTCACTCCTGAAAATGCACTGCTACCAATGGTCAATTTTGTTGCACTATCAGCTATATTTAACTCTTTTATTCCGCTGCATCCCGAAAATTCAGAATCTTTGATAGTGGTGACATAACCACCAATGGTTAACTCAGACAGATTTGTATCATCCGTGAATATCGCTTTTCTGACATTACGTCCAAGATAGACCTTCGTTGGTTTCACATTAGTGAATGCCTCACTTTCATTGATCAGTTCTTGTGCACTATCAGCGATATTTAACTCTTCTATTCCGGAGCAGCCATAGAAGGCACCATACCCAATCGAAGTGACCGAGTTGGGGATGTTCAATGAGGTCAGCTCGGCGCATTTTTCGAAGGCCGATACCCCAATTGAAGTGACCGAGTTGGGGATGGTCAATGAGGTCAGCCCGGCGCAACCATAGTATGCATAGTCCCCAATTGAAGTGACCGAGTTGGGGATAGTCACTGAGGTCAGCCCGGTGCAGTTCCAGAAGGCACAGCGCCCAATCGAAGTGACAGTTTCAGGAATTATCAATTCCGTGACTTCCTGATCATTGAGATACAGATGATGGACATAATATAATGGATTTGCCTTTTGATCACCAAATGAGATACCGCACCATGCAGCTAAATCAGTTATATTTACCTTTGTTAGTTCTGTACAGCCTTCAAAGGCAGAGCTTCCAATCGAAGTGACCGAGTTGGGGATGGTTACTGTTGTTAGTCCGGTACAGCCACTAAATTCGGATTTGTTAATAGAGGTAACCTTTTCACCAATTGTCAAGTCAGACAAATTGGTATTATTCGCGAAAATGGTCTTGCTGATATTGCGACCAAGATATGCTTTTGTCGGTTTTACATTAGAGAAGGCGTTAGTTCCAATGGTCAGTTTTGTTGCACTATCAGCGATGTTTAACTCAGTGATGCCTAAACAGCCGTTAAAAGTAGACTCTCCAATTGAAGTAACTTTTTCTGAAATAGACAGTTTTTCGAGTGATGTGAACCCTGCAAATGTGCTTTCTGAAATTTTTCTGCCAAGATATACCTCCTTCACGCCGGAGCACTTAAATTGCGTTGTGGTTAACGCAGTCTCGCCATCTTCAATGGTCAATTTTCCTATCGTATTCGTACTTAAGTCATTGGAGAATTCTTTAGCTGAAGGAGCAATTACCAATTCGTCAATAGCGGCGCGAGCTATTAAATTATCAGTAACCGACGTGTTCACTGTCAATTTTGCGAGCGAAGCGTCTAATATACTACTCGATGCAATTGTAGAAATATTACTCGGGATAGAAAGTGAGGTAATTGGCGACTCTCCGTTAATCAGAATACCGGAAATTTCAATCGGCGTGAATACGCGGTCGCGATACGTTACGGTTTCAGGTATCACAACATCACCCACCACACTCTCATCAATAGCATACAAACGGCAGGTGAGGTCATTGACCGCTATGATTTCATACTTCAATCCATCCACTTCAAACGTTATGCCGGTTGGAATGTGTTCAGCTGAAATATTTGTAAAGTTCTGCCAGTAGTCAGCAGTTTTGTAATCCTCGCTTGCAGCAATCAAAAGCACACTATAGTCAGAGAATGTGTTTGACTCAATTGTTGGTGGTGTAGTCGCTTTGCTTTCTATCCATTGCAATTCGGTGCAATCATAGAAGCACCATTTGCCAATAGAAGTGACAGAGCTGCCAATGATAACTGAGGTTAG
>CAZYNO010000077.1:0-8384 GCA_964648845.1 uncultured Bacteroides sp. | reverse complement strand
TGAGCATTGTTATGCTTCTTTATTTTCGGGGGCAATATTCGGCAATTCAAGACCGAGACCTTTCTTGCGGTCAATATATTTAAGCACGAAACCGAGCAACAATGCAGCCACGCCAAGGCAAGCGAGCATCACCAGCGGAGCAGTGTAGTTGTAGCTCACTGATGCTTGTTCTGGTGTCATTGTGCCGTTGGCTACGGCTTGCACTATTTCGGGGTTGGTAGCATCGAGCACTTTGCCGATGAGCAAGGGGAAGAGCCACAAACCAATGTTTTGTATCCAGAATATCAACGAGTAGGCCGAGCCGATAATCTTCTCGTCAACCAACTTAGGCACGCTGGGCCAAAGTGATGCGGGCACCAACGAGAACGATGCACCAAGCACAAGAATTGTGAGATAAGCAACGGCTACACCGCCAATAAGATTGCCTTTAAACAGAGGCAATACGAAGGCAAATGTCAAATGGCATGCAATGAGCAACAACGAGCCGAGCACCAACATTGATGCGGCTTTACCCTTGTGGTCAACATAGCTGCCGAGAATGGGTGTAATACCCACTGCCAACAAGGGGAACACTGCGAAGATGCTAGCTGCTGATTGGCGCATATAGCCCATCACACAGTATGTCACGAGGGCAACGATTGCCAAGCCGAGAAGGCTGTATTTTTTTACTTTGCCTTTAGAGAAGTTGCTTGCAAACGATGCGGCAGCCACAACAATCATGATGATGTATTGGATGATAGTCACAGTGTTTGAGGCCCAGAACGAATTGGGATCTACCTCTGTGAACGAAAGGTTGCATTGCAACATATTCACTGCATATTTTTGGAAGGGGAAGATTGCCGAGTAGTAGAGCACGCAGAGCAATGCAACAATCCAGAAACCGCTGTCGGTGAGGATTTTGCCAATATCGCTGACTTTGAAAGGGTCGTCTTTTTCTTCGGCGGCGTGAGTTTGCTCGTCGAGCTTCTTATCCATGAAGAAGTAGACAACAAACATGATGAGTGCAATCATCAGCAGCACAACACCAAAAGCCACTGAGCGCGATACGCTCACGTTGCCTCCGAGGTGTGCAAACACCGGTGAGAAAATCATGCAAGTTGCCACGCCAAGGCGGGCAAGTGCCATCTCCGAGCCCATGGCAAGCGCCATTTCGCGGCCTTTAAACCATTTCACGATGCCGCGGCTCACGGTGATACCTGCCATCTCTGCACCGCAACCGAATATCATGAAGCCGATAGCTGAGAATTTGGCCGATGCAGGCATACCTTTGTAGAACGGTGATATGCCCAATTCGTCGAAGCCGGGAATATAGTTGAGATTGTTGTTAAACCATGTCTCGAGTCCGCTTCCGGCAAACATGTCGGTAAGCGCATACCAGTTGATTAACGCACCCACGAGCATCACTGCTCCCGAAAGAATGGCGGTGAAGCGCACTCCCATCTTGTCGAGGATGATACCGGCGAAAATCAAGAAGAAAATAAACACGTTGAGGAAAGTCTCAGAGCCCTGCATTGTGCCGAACGCTGTCGAATCCCATCCATGTTGCGACTGCAATAAATCTTTGATTGGCGACAGAATGTCCATAAAGATATATGCACAGAACATTGCCAATGCAAGCAAGCCTAACGCAGCCCAACGAGCCCAAGCTTTGTCGCTGAGGATTTGGTTGTTTTGGTTTGACATAATTGTGATATGTTATTGTGTTATTAAAATCTGAAAGAGCAAAATTCTCTGCCTTTTTGCTATTAAGTTGCAAATTTAGAATTTTTTTTCTATTATTGCACCATAATTCATTGAAAATACCCCCAAAAACTTAATAATGGAGACCCTTGAACAACCTTCTGCCGGCACCGAACCCCGCAAACCTTACACTTTTGACCGCGTTGTGCGCATGATTATAACAATAATCGTGCTCGTTGCCATTGGCTGGATTATTAATCGTCTGAAAAGCGTGCTGCTGCCGTTTTTGGTGGCTTGGCTCATTGCCTACATACTCGAGCCGTTTGTGCAATTCAACCGCCGAGCGTTTCACCTCAAGGGCCGAGTTGTGGCTATTGCCATAACTATTGTCGGCGCCTTGGCTCTGCTGGCTTTATTGGGCTATCTGCTGATACCCTCAATCATCGACGACTTCTATCAGATGGCTGAAATCATCAAACGTTTTGCCGCCACAAGCAAGCCTATTGCGCATATCCCCGAGGGCGTGCTCGACTTTTTGCGCCGCACCATCGACTTTGAGAGCATCGGCGAGCGCATGACGCGGCAAGATTGGCAAAGCATAGCCAAAACCGCTTTCAACCTCATCAGCAACAGCATTGAGATTTTGCTCAGTGTGATTGGGTGGTGCATGGCGCTGCTATATCTGTTGTTTATTATGCTCGATTACGAGAAGCTGCTTGTTAGCTTCCGCAAACTCGTGCCGCCGCGCTATCGCCAATTCACATTCCGCCTCGTCAAAGATGTGCAGGACAGCATGAACCACTATTTCCGCGGCCAGGCTCTTGTGGCGCTGTGCGTGGGCATACTCTTTGCCATCGGCTTCTCGATTATCGGTCTGCCCATGGGCGTGGTGCTGGGCCTGTTTATCGGTGTGCTCAACATGGTGCCTTATTTGCAACTCATTTCGCTGCTGCCCACAACGCTGCTGTGCATCGTTTGCTCGGTTGACGGCAATATAACGTTTTGGACTATCTGGCTCGAATGTATGGCTGTCTACGCCATTGTGCAAGCCATTCAAGACTTTATCCTCACGCCCAAAATCATGGGCAAGTATCTCGGTCTCAATCCGGCGATAATACTTCTCTCGCTCTCGGTTTGGGGCAGCCTCCTCGGCCTCGTCGGCATGATCATCGCCTTGCCCCTCACAACCCTCCTCATCGCCTACTACAACCGCTACGTCACCTCCAACTAAATAAAATGTTAAAGATTTTTCAATCAAGATACAAACTCTTTCATTGATTTGCACCGTCCTCATCCACAAAGTATAATGAAAGAGTGGATGATGAAAACTTTATATAATCATTTAAAAGACAAAGGTTTAATTTAAATAATATTATTTATGGGCTATCTTACTTATAAAGGATATAAGGGTACTGTAGAGTATAGTGAGGCCGATAAATGTCTCTTTGGCAAAGTTATTGGTCTAAGAAAAGATATGATTATCTACGAAGGCCAAAGCATTGATGAGTTGCGTAATGACTTTGAAACTGCTATAGATGATTATTTATCAGGATGTGAAGCTGAGGGTATCGCTCCGGTGCGTCCCTTTAGCGGCAAGCTAAATTTACGTATGTCTCCGGAGCTGCATAGTAGCGTTTTTGTTGCGGCTAAAAGCACAGGTACAACGATTAATGAATTTATAAATCGTGCAATCACCAATGAATTAGCACGCGAAGTTGCTTGCAATTAAATTATTGACAAGATAGAATAAGGCGAGGGCGGCACGGTTGGTGTCGCCCTCGTCGGTACTATCCTAATTTATTTATTTTAAGCAGTATTGACCGCCTTCGTTAGGCCAATAGATGTTTTGGTACATGTTTGATGTCTCAACCAAGCGGTCGGATGATGCAGTGGTGATATCGCGAGCGCCGAGCGGTGAGAGGTAGTATGCTTCGTGCCAAGTGTAGCCGTTAGCAAGCTCGTTGGTTGCTACATCTTCGTTGATAGAGTAGGGACGGAGGTATGTGCTGAGTTCCTTGCGCGACACATTACTTTCGGCTGTGCCATCAGCAACAACTTTTTTGTATTTTGAACTCTTGCCTTCGTCGTACATTTTCTCCCAGAAGTTGCAGCCCTCGGGTATCCATTTCTCTGTCATCAGACGGTCAAACGAACGCCAGCGGATGAGGTCGCCAAAGCGAAGGCCTTCGTTGAAGGTTTCGCACATGCGCTCGCGGCGGATGTTGAACAGTGTAGCGTCAACTTGCGTTGTGCCTGAGTAAACGCTCCATTGAGTTTCTTGCGAGAGGTCGGTGGCGGCGATAGTTGCATTGTAGTCGGGGTCAACACCTGCGCGGTTGCGAATTTCACGCCAATATTGGTCGGCTGTTGCATCAATGCTGTGATTGCGCTCATAGCATGCCTCGATGTAGTTGAGACGAGCTTCGGCAGTGCGGAATATCGGGCAAGCATTTGTGCCAAGCACGGCGTCGCCGTAGGTCTGAGCGTAGTCGTAGGTGACGTATTTGCGCGACATGTAGCCGGTAATCATGCGTATTTCGTTGTTCGAGTTGATGATGTCGGGCACACCCATCAAGGTGCCGGCTTCGGTGTAGTCGGTAAATTGCGGGTCTGAGCGTTTCAGAGTGCTTTCGCTCCAGAGAAACAGTTGCAGGCGATAGTCGCGTTGCTCCTTAACGTTGTCGATTGAAGTATCGCCGGCGTAGAGTGAACTGGCGTAATAGGGTAGACCGTCGGTCATCAAGAATGCATCAACAAAAGTCTTGGTCATGCCGTCGTTGCAACCTACGAGTGAGCGATAGGGAGCGCTGTGCTCAATATATTTTGATGCGCTATATTCGCGCCACAAAAGCACCTCATCGCAGTCATCAAGGCTGGGTTGGCTGTACATTTCGAAGTACGGGTTCCAGCCGGTGATGGTGCCGGGCTTGGGTTGAGTGACAAAGTTGTTGGTGGTGAGTGTGCCGGTGCCTACTGCAAGTTTGGCTGCCGACATACATTCGTCGAGGAAGAAGTTGATTTCGCCGTCGATATCGAAAGTCTTGCCTTGGTTGTAGCTCATGGTAGCACCGGGCCATTGGGCATCGCCGGGCACACGGCCCGAGCCGCGGTGGTATTTCTCGAAAGTTGCTTCAAACAAAGCTACGCGCGATTTGAGCAGGTAGGCACATTGTTTGTTCACGCGTTGGCCGTTAAACTCGCTGCGGTCGCAAAGATATTCAGCAGCTTTATCGAGGTCGGAGAGGATGAAGCGAGCCACTTCGTTGCGCGGGTCGCGCACGCTGGCAGCCACAAGTTCGTCATCGTTGTCGGTGAGTACTTCAGTGATGATTGGAGCGTCGCCAAACTTGGCAAGTATGCGATAGTATGCAAGGGCGCGGAAGAAGTATCCCTCACCGATATAGTTTTTGGCGAGAGTTTGGTCGCCGCTCATGTCTCCGTTCTCGAGGTTGGTAACGGCTTTGTCGAGGAAGTAGTTCCAGATGCGCACATAGCCGTAGTAGGTTTGCAGCGACTTGCCGGTTGCCGTTTGCCAGTGATTGTCAGCAAACCATGCGGTGCTGCCGCCGCCAATGCAAGCAATGTCTGTGTTCACGTCTGAGCGGTTGAGGCCGTCGTTGTATGTGTTTGCAACGTGAAACATGTAGCTGATATAGTTGAACGGCTGCACAAGGTGTGCATCGTAATAGTTGTTGAGGTATGCTGCCAGCTGGTCGGGAGTCTTGTAATACTCATCGGGCGACAAGTCGGTGATTGGTTGCTTGTCAATCCAGTCGTTGCACGATGTGGCGGTCAGCATTGTTATGCCGGCCACTATGCCCAATCCGATAGATTTTATATTTAGTTTCATTGTGATAATGTGCTAATGATTAAATGTTAAGTGATAAGCCAACTGACCATGTGCGCTGCAAGGGGTAAGTTTTACCGCTTGAGTAGTTGTAGCCGTAGTAGTCGTCGTAGTAACCGGTGATGGCTTCGGGGTCGAACACGCTCGACAAGCTTGTGATGGTGAAGAGGTTGTCGACTGAAACATACACGCGGCAACTGCTTATGTGTGCGTGCGACAAGAGTGTCTTGGGCAGGCTGTAGCCAAGTTGCATATTTTTGCATCGCATGTAGGCTGCGCTTTGCAAGTATTTGGTTTGGTTAACTTGGTTTTTGGTGTTGCCAAACAAGGGACGCGGATAGTATGCGTCGGGGTTGTCAACCGACCAATAGTCGAGGTGCTCTTTAAACACTGTTGATTGCCAGATGTCGGTAGAGCATCCCCAGAAGTACGGGTTGGCTGTGCCTGGGCTCCAGTCTTTTTTACCTACGCCTTGGAAGAATACTTGGAAGTCGAAGCCTTTCCATGCAGCATCGAGAGTGATACCGAAGCGATAGTGAGGTGTTGAGTCACCGATTTTAACCAAGTCGCCGTGGTCGTCGAGGGTAGAAGAACCCGAATTTACTTTGCCGTCGCCGTTGAGGTCTTTATACATGATATCGCCGGCTGCCCAGTTGCTGCCCCACGACGGGTAGTTGTTTTGCAACCAAGCTTGCATTTGTTCGTCGCTCTGAGCGATGCCTTCAGTCACGTAGCCCCAAATTTCACCGAGTCGGTAGCCGTTGTGATAGCCATTGTAGGTCTGTGCACCAAATTCGCCGGTGTAGGGATATTTGGTGATGATTGAGAAGTAGTCGGAGAGGTTGGCTTTTACACCGTAGCTCACTTGACCGATTTTGTCGCGCCACGAAACTTCAAGTTCCCAACCGTTAGTGCGCATATCGCAGTTGTTGGCTTTTGGAGCATCGTCACCGAGTATACCACTGATAATAGGAGCCGGGCCAATCATGTCTTTTGTGCGGCGGCAATACCAGTCGAACGATCCGGTCAAGCGGTTTTTGAGAGCAGCCCAGTCAAGACCGAAGTCGAGCGATTGAACAGTCTCCCAGGTGAGGTCGGCGTTCACAATGCTTGGCAGTGATGCTGTGGGTTGTTTTGTGCCGTCAATCAGCCAGTTGCTGTTGAGCGGAGTGTATGTTTGACTTTGGAAGAACGGATAGTAGCTCGATGTGTTGGTGTTGCCGAGTTGACCCCACGAACCGCGAACTTTCAATGTGCTTACTTTGTCGGTCCAGTTGGTGAAGAATGTTTCTTTGGCAATGTTCCAACCTGCCGAGAACGATGGGAACCATGCCCAGCGTTTGCTGCCCACGAAGCGTGATGAACCGTCGTAGCGGATGTTAGCTTCGAAAAGGTATTTCTCATCGTAGTTATAGTTCAAGCGGCCGAAGTAACCGGCTTGAGCGTTAGTGTAGTACGAGTCGGCTGTAGCAAAGTCGGTTGTGGTGTTGACCAGGTAAAGCTTGTCTTTACTTGCTGTGTCATAGCCCATGCCGTAGAGTGTGTCGTAGGTCATGGTCTCGAAGTTTACACCGACAAGCACTTTACCGTTGTGCTTGCCCCACGAGCGTGAGTAGTCGGAGAATACATTCACGGTGTAGTAGCTTGAGCGTTCGCGAGCGTCGTAGTAGTAGGGAGTTGTGCCGTAGTCGGTATCTTTCACGTGCTCCACATCGTTCACATCCCAATAGCTGATGGGATAGAATGACTCTGTTTGCTTTTGGTTGTATGTTGTGAGCGAACCGTTTGCGGTGATATTCCAACCTTTGAGCGGTGTAATAACAAAGCTGATTTGTTGCATGAGCTTGTCGTCGTTAGTGTTCCAGTTGCCGAAGTTTTCAAGCTCTTCAATTTCCATGCCGGTCATCCAGTGCCCGTTGGGGTCTTTGACCGGGTTGGTGGGCCAACGGCGTGCGATGTTGTGGAAGAAGTAACCGGTGAGGTAGATGGGCTGACCGTAGTCGCTGCGTGCCCAACTGTTGTTATACTCCACGCGTGCCCAGTTGGTGAGTTGTGCGCTGATTTTGGCGCTCACGGTGTAGCGTTTCACCCAGTCCTTGCCGTGACGCAAAAGACCGTTTTGGTCGAGGAAGCTGCCGCTGATGCGGTAAGTCACGCGGTCGTTGCCGCCGCTAACACTGAGGTTGTGTTTGGTGGTAGGCACTGCCGATTTATACATCTCTTTAAACCAGTTTGTGTTGGCGAAAGCCGAGGCATAAGTGCTCCACAAACCGTTGCTGTTGGCAACTGTGCCGTAATATTCGGGCTGAGACGGGTCGGTGTACACGCCGTTCATGTAGTTTTGTATGCGCTCAAGTGTTTCGTCAGAGAAAAGTTGAGTGCCGCCGCCGTTGATATTAGCAGCGTTGTAGTAGTTTGCCCATTCGAGCGAGTTTGCCATGTTGGGCAGGCAAGTTGCCGTGCTCCAGCGCACATCGCCCGAGTAGTTGATGTGTGTTTGGCCCGATCTACCGCTCTTGGTAGTTACGAGGATAACACCGAATGCAGCGCGGCTACCGTAGATTGAAGATGCTGCGGCATCTTTGAGCACTGACACGTTTTCAATATCGTTGGGGTTGACGAGATAGAGGCTGCCTTCAACACCGTCGATGAGCACCAACGGGTCGTCAGACGAGCCACTGTCAATGGTACCTGTGCCGCGCACCATCATTGTCATGCCGGCGTCGAGCATACCGCCATAAGATGTGGTGTTGATGTTAAGGCCGGGGATTGTGCCTTGCAATGCTTGCGACACTTCGGCAACAGGACGGCCTTCGAGCACTTCAGAGCCGACTTGCGACACGGCACCTGTTACGTT